>JBOGIZ010000832.1:0-1624 GCA_050747805.1 Vicinamibacterales bacterium
GTACCATAAGTGTCTCCCCAGCGACGGTTTCCCGACGACACCAGAAGGACCGGTGGTCTGAGCGATGCCCGTTCGCATAGGCGAATTGCTGCTGAAGGAGAAGCGCATCACGCCTGCCCAGTTGCAGGAAGCGCTGAGTTACCAGAAGACCAGCGGCGGCAAACTCGGCGCGAATCTCGTCAAGCTCGGCTTCGTCAAGGACGAAGAAATCACGGCGCTGCTCTCGAAGCAGTACGGCGTGCCGTCGATTAACCTCACCCAGTTCGAGATCGACCCCGCCATCGTCAAGCTCGTTCCCGCGGAAACGGCGCAGAAGTATCAGATCCTCCCGCTCAGCCGATCGGGGGCGACCCTGACGATCGCCATGACGGATCCGACGAACGTGTTCGCCATGGACGACATCAAGTTCATGACGGGCTACAACGTCGAGCCGGTCGTCGCGTCGGAAATCGGTGTGATGGAGGCGATCCAGCGCTACTACGCCGCGGCCGCCGCTGCCGCCGCGGCGGCGGCACCGCGGATGGTCGAGCCGAAGAAGAAGAGGGAACCGAGAGTCGAGCAGGCGGCGAACCTGAACAATGCCGCGACGCTCGACATGGTGACACGGGCGCTCGAGGAGACCGCGGGCATCATCGAAGACGATGTCGAGACGCTCGAGGAAGAAATCGAGCAGATCGACGTCTCGACTCTCGAGAAGCAGGGCGGCGAGGCGCCGGTCATCCGGCTCGTGAACTTGATGATGATGTCCGCGATCCAGAAGGGCGCGAGCGACATCCACATCGAACCGTACGAGAAGGAATTCCGCGTCCGGTTTCGGATCGACGGCATCCTCTACAACGTCATGGCGCCGCCGATGAAATTCCGCGACGCGATCACGTCGCGCATGAAGATCATGGCGAAGCTCGACATCGCCGAGAAACGGCTGCCGCAGGATGGCCGCATCAAGATTCGATTCGGCGACGCCGAGGGCGGCACGAAGGAAATCGATTTCCGCGTGTCGGTGCTGCCGACGCTTTTCGGCGAAAAGATCGTCCTTCGTCTGCTCGACAAAGACAAGCTGATGCTCGACATGACGAAGCTTGGCTTCGAGTCGGAGTCGCTCAAGAAGCTCGAGATCGCGATCGCAAAGCCCTGGGGCATGGTGCTCGTGACCGGTCCGACGGGGAGCGGCAAGACGAACACGCTCTATTCCTCGATCGCGAAAATCAACACGGCCGAAACCAACATCATGACCGCCGAGGATCCGGTCGAGTTCAACCTCGTCGGCGTCAATCAGGTGCAGGTGCGCGAGAACATCGGCCTGAACTTCGCCGCCGCACTGCGATCGTTCCTGCGCCAGGATCCGAACATCATCCTCGTCGGTGAAATCCGCGACGGCGAGACCGCGGCGATCGGCGTCAAGGCCGCGCTCACCGGCCACCTCGTGCTCTCGACGCTCCACACCAACGACGCGCCGAGCACGGTGAACCGCCTGATGAACATGGGCATCGAGCCGTTCCTCGTGGCGAGCTCGGTCCATATGATCGCCGCGCAGCGGCTCGTCCGGCGGATTTGCTCGAATTGCCAGGAAGAGCACTCGATGCCGCCCCCCGCGCTCATCCAGGCCGGCTTCACAGCCGAGGAA
>JBOGIZ010000833.1:0-3563 GCA_050747805.1 Vicinamibacterales bacterium
CACGTTTGACGAGGTCTGTGAGTTGATCCGCGCCGCCCTCGCGCTCTTTCTGCCGGAGGAATGCACGAACTACGTCACGCATTGCGGCTACCCGGTTACTACATCGGATCAGAAAACGCTCTAGCGCGGGGTGTCACTACGTACTGGATCACGCAAAGAGCGCAAAGAACGCAAAGTTCTTCTTTCTGGTTGGTGCTGTTTCTGCGACCCTGGCGGAAGACACACTGCCTTGACGGCGTGTTCACAGAGGGCATGCATGTTGCTGCCAGGCTGAGGATGGCTTCAGCAGAAAGAATGGATGGAATTTCGCGAAAGATCGTCGAAGCGGCGATTCGCGTTCACAAGGCCATCGGACCCGGGTGCTTCGAGTCGGCCTACCATCCTTGCTTCGCAATTGAGCTTCAGAAGAGGCGACTCGATTTCCAGCGGGAAGCGGCCCTCTCCCTGTCGTACGAGGGAGTCGTCGTGCCTCGCGCATATGTGGCCGATTTCATCGTCGAGGCATCGATTGTCGTCGAGATCAAGGCGATAGCGGCCATCGGGCGGATCGAGCAGCGTCAGCTGCAAACGTACTTGCGCATGTCCGGATGTTCTTTGGGTCTGCTTCTCAACTTCGGCGCGCCCACAATGGTCGAAGGCATCAAACGAATCGTCAACAACTTCCCGGACGGGACGAAGCCTCTCGCCCCAGAGATGACCGAGTAGCGTCTTTGCGTTCTTTGCGCTCTTTGCGTCAGTTCTTCGTGACACCGGCAAAGTAGATCTCTGCGCCCTCGGCGCTCTCTGCGTACGTTCGTCGTGACCAGCAGCCGCGTCATTTCAACAGCGTCCAATCGCCAACACCGTCCCGGACGGAACCAAGCCTCTCGCCCCAGAGATGACTGAGTAGCGTCTTTGCGTTCTTTGCGCTCTTGCGTCAGTACGTCGTCACACTGGCAAAGTAGATCTCGGCGCCCTCCGCGCTCTCTGCGTGCGTACGTCGTGACAAGCAGCTGCGTTACTTCAATAGCGTCCCATGCATCGTCACCAGCGCGACGGAGAAGTAGATGATGAGTCCCGTCACGTCCACGAGCGTCGCGACGAACGGGGCGGACGAGGTCGCCGGATCGAAGCCGAGCCGCCGGAGGAGCAGCGGCAGAAGCGCGCCGATGAGCGTGCCCCACATGACCACGCCAATGAGCGCGAAGGCGACGGTAAAGGCGACGATCACCCACTGGGCGCCGTAGGTGTGGAACAAGACCGACCAGACCGTGATCCGCAGGAAGCCGACGCACGCGAGAATCGCTCCGAGAGCAAGGCCCGCGACGATTTCGCGCCGCATCACCTTCCACCAGTCACGCAGCGTGACCTCGCCGAGCGCCAGCGCGCGAATGATGAGCGTCGATCCTTGCGAGCCCGAGTTGCCGCCGCTCGAGATGATGAGCGGAATGAACATCGCGAGGACCAGGGCGTGCGCGAGCTCGTCTTGGAAAAACCCCATCGCCGTGGCCGTGAGCATTTCGCCGAGGAACAGCGCCGTCAGCCAGCCCGCGCGCTTTTTGATCATCCGGGGCATCGCGATCTGCATGTAGGGTTCGTCGAAGGCTTCCGATCCGCCGATGCGCTGGATGTCGCGCGTGGCCTCTGTCTCGACGACGTCGAGGACATCGTCGATCGTGACGATGCCGATGAGATAGCCCGATGTGTCGGTGACCGGAAGGGCCGATCGATCGTGCTGGCGGAACTCCGTGACCGCCGACTGCTGATCGTCGGTCGCCTTCAGGGCGATGAAGCGCCGGTCCATGAGGTCGGACACGTGCCTGCCTGGATCGGCGAGGAGGATCTCGCGAATGCGGATGTCGTCGATGAGCAGGCCGTTCTGATCGACGATGTAGATCACGTTGAGCGTTTCGGAGTCCTGTCCGTGTGCACGGACGTAGTCGAGGACCTGCTGGATCGTCCAGT
Organism: Vicinamibacterales bacterium; assembly: GCA_050747805.1. Taxonomy (GTDB): domain Bacteria; phylum Acidobacteriota; class Vicinamibacteria; order Vicinamibacterales; family 2-12-FULL-66-21; genus JAICSD01. The sequence goes on from JBOGIZ010000833.1 coordinate 1,945, forward strand.
CTTCGCGGATCGCGATGTAGTCGGGCGTCATGAGGCGTCCGATCGACCGCTCCGGATAGCCGAGGAGCGTGGAGGCGACCGCGCGCTCTTCGGGGGTGAGCAGCGCGAGCAGCTCGCGCGTCGCCGTCGCGGGAAGCTCCTCGAGAAACATCGTGCGGTCGTCGGGCGCCATGTCGTTCAGCAGCCGGGCGACGTCCTCTTTCGAGAGGGTCTTGAGGAGCGCCTCGCGGGCGTCCTGCTCGAGGTACTCGAACGTCGCCGCGGCGTCCTTGCGCGGCAGCAGCCGGAAGACGACGGCCTGATCCTCGAGCGTCAGGTCGGCCATAACCTCCGCGAGCTCGCTCGCCGGCCGATTGCGCGTCATGTCGCGGAGCCGCGAGTAGTCGCGCGATCGCAGGGCGAATTCGAGCTCGTCGGCAGGTCTGGCCGTCTGCCGGATTGTCTTGAGTGCCTCTTCGCGGTTGGGACCGCCGAGTTCTTCAGCCATTTTGATCAACGCCGCACGAACGATGTCTGTGTGATGGACATGCGTCCCGACGCCGCCGAGCGCGTCGAGCCACATGCGATGGATGAGATCGAGATCGCGCGCGCTCAGGTGGGGCGCGTGTGGACCCAGGTGATAGATGTCGGTGCGTCCGCTGCGCCGGTACACCGCGAGGCGGACGTTCAGCTCCGGCGTCGAGGCGCGCTCCCACGCCTCGCCGAGCCGCCGCGCCTGCTCGTCGGCGGACAGCGTCGAAGATTCGCCGACGTACACGTCGGACGCGTGCAGCCGGATGACCGTCGCGACGACCGCGTCAAAGATATCGCGCGCCGGGACGATCACGAGGCGCACGTGCCGCGCGTGCTGTTCCGCCAGCGCGAGCACGCGTCCGAACAGCACCCGCTCCGGGCCGGTCGGCCGCGCCTCGTCGCCGACCTCGTCCGCATCCTCTCCGGCCAGGCGCACCGTCATCACGACGACGTCGTGCTCGCGCGGACTGCGGAGCGCCGCGACGAGATGATCGAGAAACTGCGCATTCCGCACGGGCACGAGAATGCTCCCCGGCGTCGGCGTGAGCTGCTCGACCGAGAGTTCGTCCGACGGCAGGAGATCCGACGCTTCCCCCGGGAGCGCCGCGTCGGCTGGCGCCTGCGGCGCCCGGACGCCGAAGAGCACGGTCATGGCCGCAAGGAGGACCGTACCCCCGAGCGCCCCGGCGTCGAGGTGCACGAGCATGGCGGCGGCCGCGAGGAAGAGGACAGCGGTCAGGAGCCACGCGCCGGCCGCGCTGCGCGACGCACGGCGGCGGAGCCGGGCGAGGGCGGCCGTCTGAAGCACGAGCGTCCACAGCACCGCCGCGGCATACGCCGAGCACAACCAGAACACGCTCGCGCCGCTCACCATGATGACCAGCGCGCTGGCGATCGCGATCGCGTCGATCGCAGCCGCGTTTGTGCCGAAGCGGGGATGCGGCTGCCGGAGCCGCTCTGTCACGACGGACTGTTCCGAGAGCCGCACCACGGCGGTCTCGGCGCCCCAGAAGCCGGCGCGCGCCGTCTGGCCGAGCATGAGCGCGCCGGCGCCGACCAGAGCGATCGTGAAAGGGACGTGGATCCAGGCCGGGCGCAGGTAATGG
>JBOGIZ010000834.1:0-4650 GCA_050747805.1 Vicinamibacterales bacterium
TACCAACTGAGCTACGCCGGCGCAATGCCGAACGTGCATTCTACCAGAACGGCTGGTATCACGACCGACGCCGACGCGGCGCGGCTGGCGGTCTCGGTAGAATGTCCAGGACCCGATCGAGTTTGCGATCGATCCGACCAAAGCCGGCCGTTATCTCGCCCATCATCTCGCGTCGGAGCGTGTCAAACGCGAGTTCTATGTACTTGCGCTGCTCGACCAGCGCCTCGATGATCCCATCGACGCGCGCGTCAAACCTCGCCGCGATCGGGTCGCGCGTTTCCGGCAACGGCTTCTCGTCACACTCATCCTACATCTGTCGACGAAGGCCAGACCGACTATGCTTAGCCTCCGATGAGAATCTCCCGCATCCTCGCGTTCCGCGTCGAGCTGCCGCTTCACGAGGGCAGCTACAAATGGTCCGGCGGCAAGTCGGTCAGCGTCTTCGACAGCACGATCGTCCGCGTCGAAACGGACGCGGGCGTCACCGGGCACGGCGAGGTGTGTCCGCTCGGTCCGTTCTATCTCCCCGCGTACGCCGATGGCGTCCGCGCGGGATTGCGCGAGCTTGGACCGCATCTGCTTGGCGAGGATCCGCGTCAGCTCGGGAAGCTGAATCGCCGGATGGACGCCGCGCTCAAGGGCCATCCGTACGTGAAGAGCGGGATCGACATCGCCTGCTGGGACATTCTCGGCCAGGCGGCGGGTCTTCCCGTCTGCGAGCTGCTCGGCGGCCGCTATGGCGACGATGTGCACCTGTATCGCGCGATTTCACAGGCGTCGCCTGACGCGATGGCCGCGCGCGTCGCCGGATATCGCGCGGAGGGCTATCGGCGGTTCCAGCTGAAGGTCGGCGGCGATCCGGACGTGGATATCGAACGCATCCGCGCCGTCGCCGCACAACTCCAGACCGGCGACCGCCTCATCGCCGATGCGAACACCGGATGGACCCAGCACGAAGCCATGCGCGTGATCCGCGCCGTGCGGGCCGTCGACGTCTACATCGAGCAGCCGTGCCTCACATATCACGAATGCGTCAGCGTGCGGCGGCACTGCGATCATCCATTTGTCCTCGACGAGAACATCGACGGCATCGACGTGCTGCTGCGCGCGCACGCGGACGGCGCGATGGATGTCGTGAACTTGAAGATCAGCAAGCTCGGCGGACTCACCCGCACGGCGCAGGTGCGCGATCTCTGCGTGAGCATTGGGATCGCGATGACGATCGAAGACAGCTGGGGCGGCGACGTCGCGACGGCCGCGATCGCGCACGTCGCGCACAGCACGCCGACCGAGCTGCTGTTCACGACGACGGATTTCAACAGTTACGTGACCGTCTCGAACGCAGCCGGCGCGCCCCAGCGCGTGAACGGCCGGATGGCGGCGTCGAAGGCGCCCGGACTGGGGATCACACCCCGGATGGATGTCCTGGGGAAACCTGTTGTGATCGTGGAGTAGGTGGTCAGAAGGCTCGAGCGGGAGCCGCGGCCAGAGCGCGGCTGTCGCCGCTGTCATCGCGGGTGTCCGGCACGTACTCGCGCTCGCGCGCGCGGATCGCCTTGTAGCGCCTGAACGCCTCGCGCTCGGCTTCCAGTCCGAGCGCCGATCGCCACGTGCTGCCGCGGAAGGTGTGCGCCAGCATCCGCCGCCCGTTGCGCAGCACGAACCCCGGATACGTCCTCAGGACACCCGGCATGTGCCGCACTTTCATCCACCGCTCGGCGCGCCAGCGCAGGAACTCGATCTCCTCGACATCGAGGTGCGCGGTCCGCACCACCGGCGTCGTGCCGTCGTACTCCTCGACGCGCTCGCTGACGATCAGATCGCGCTCGCGGAAGTCCCGCGTCATCGGCGTACCAGGGTACGGCGTGGGATGCTGGATGTAGGGCCAATCCACGTGCTTGCGCGCGAAGGCCAAGTTCGTCTCGATCGATTCGCGCGTGTCGTCGGGATTCCCCACGATGATGCCGCCGACCACGAACAGTCCGGCGCGATGCAGGTAGTCGATGGCGCGCAGCGAGGCGTTCCCGACGCGGCGCCCGCCCCGGCGCTCGGCATTCTTGGCAGACGCGCGCAGAAACGCGAGGTCCTCGTCGAGCACGTTTTCGATGCCGAGGAAGACGTACCGGAATCCTGCCTTGCGCATGAGAGGGGCGAGCGCGTCGCCGTGGTTCGCGATCGACGACGTCATCCCCTGGACAATGTAGTGGATGTCGTTCAGGCCGGCGTCCACGATGGCGCGGCAGAGCGCTTCGAATCGCGCGACGTTGAGGGTGATGTTGTCGTCGACGAGGAAGATCGCGCGCGCGCCGCGCGCCCGCGCGTCGGAGATGTCGGCAAGGACCCGCGTGAAGTCGAACGTATGGAAGTTGCGGCCGCGCATCTCGATAATCGAGCAGAAGCTGCAGTCGTACGTGCAGCCGCGCGACGTTTCGACGATGTCGATCGGGCGTCCGAGAAACGTGTAGCCCGAGAGCACGCGCGAGGCGCGGTCGGGAAGCGCGAGCGATTCGTTTTCGAGCGCCGTGACCGGCCGGGCGGGCGCGTGCGCGAAGCCGTCCCCTTGGTGGGGCCGGAATGATAGTCCGGCGATGTCCTCGACGTGTCTGGCGCGAGGCCGGCCGTCGAGCGCGCGCAGCAACTCGCGAAACGTGATCTCGCCTTCGCCTCTTACGATGTAGTCGACGCCGCAGTCCGGAGACGCATACGCTTCTGGCGCCAGGCTCGGGTCGTAGCCGCCGAACACGATCGCGACAGACGGTTTGATCGCCCGGACCAGACGCACCAGCCGCAGCGCGGTGCGGCGCTGGAACGTCATCACCGAAAACCCGACGAGATCCGGGTCGTGCGCACGAACGAGACGCTCGACCGTGCCGGCGACGTCGCGCTGCGCGAGGATGAGATCGGCGGCGAACACGTGCTGGCCCGGGCCGGCATTGGCGGCGAGCGACGCGAGCGCGCCGTTCGGCATCCGCATCGCCAACGCGGGCGTGTGCTCGAAGGAATCCGGCATCGAGAGGAGAAGAATCCTCATAACGGCCGTCGAACATCCAGCATACGCTATTCTTCAGAATAGAGGTGCCGCACTTTCTTCTTCATTGGATCGCGACTTATGGTGTCTTGGCGATCTTCGGCTTGCTCTTCCTCGGCGTATTCGGCCTGCCCGTTCCTGACGAAACACTGCTGACCTTTGCCGGCGTGCTCGTCCGGACGGGCCGCCTCCATTTCGTTCCCACGTACATCGCGGCCGCGCTTGGCAGCATGTGCGGCATCTCGCTCAGTTATGTCCTCGGGCGCACCCTCGGCGTGGGCGTCGTGCACCGCTACGGCCGGTGGCTGCACGTGACGAGCGACGATCTGCACCGCGTCGAGCAGTGGTTCGAACACTCCGGCCGCTGGATTCTGACGTTCGGCTACTTCATCCCCGGGGTCCGTCATCTGTCCGCGATCGTCGCCGGCTCGTCGGAGCTGCCGCCGCACGTGTTCGTGCGATACGCGTACGTTGGCGCCGCGCTCTGGTCGCTGAGCTTCATTTCGTTCGGGTGGTATGTCGGCCGGCGATGGGAAGCGGCGCTGCGCGTCGCGGAAGGCCATATCCTGCTGGTCGCGATCGCGATCGCCCTTCCCGGGATCGGGTACATCTTCGTGCACCGCTGGTGGATGCGGCGAAGGCGGCCGTAGGGCTCGCCGACGGCCGGCACGCTACGGAAATCTGCGGATGACGCGACGGAGATCTCCAGCGCGGTACAGCGTGAAGGCCCCAGCCTTCATGGCGCCGGCTGGCGGGTGCGCGAACAGCGCCACGAACTTGGCCCGCTGATCATCCCTGACCGCCACGATCGCGCTTGCGGGGCCCACGCGGGCGCGCTCGTATGCGTCGACGAGAGACGTATCGGGAAACGTCGCGGGCGTCGCCTGACGCCGCAGCTGCGGCGAGAGATAAAACACCAGCGAGCCGACGCGTTCGTCCACGATTGACACGCTCGGCGGCAGCGCATCGGACTGGTTCAAGACGGCGGCGATGCTGCGTTGGGTCATCCAAGCTGCTGCGCGAGGAACGGCAAGCAGGACGAGCGCCGCGACAGAGATGACTGTCATCACGCCAAAGCCTCGAAGCATTGGGAATGCGCGAGTGTCGTGCGCCGCGGCCCACGCGGTCCATACGACACACCCTCCGGCCGCGAGCGCGGCGACCCACCACGGCAAAGCGATCCGCGCGCCGAAATGGATGGTGACGATCGCCAACGCGGCCGCCGGGACCGCCGCGAGGAGCAGCGCGTGAATCGCGAACAGCACCCCGAATAGCCGGTCGCGGCCCGAGTCGGCGACGGCGTGCTCCAGGTACTCGCCGACGATCAGCGAGAGCGGAATGAAGAGCGGGAGCGCGTACGTGGCGAGCTTGGAGTGCGCGAAGGTGAGAAACAAGAATCCAGTCGTCAGCCACGCCCAGACGACGGTCATCAGCGGTGGCACACGCGCCCGCCCGACGGCACCGGCCAGATACCCCGTCCAGGGCAGCGCGCCGCCGACCAGAATCGGGACGTAATACCACCAATCGCGGCCTGCATGCTGCTGAGTCGGCGTCAAATATCCAAGCAGGTGGCGATCGATGAAGTAGTAATGAATGTAGCCGGGATGTGCACGCTCCATGGC
>JBOGIZ010000835.1:0-3006 GCA_050747805.1 Vicinamibacterales bacterium
GCCGCTACTGGATCGAGCGCAAGCGCCGCGGCGCCATCGTCTCGATTCTTGCGAATTATGTCTGGACGGGAAGTCCGGGCACGGCGCATTCGGCGGCGGCAAAGGCCGGCGTCATGTCGCTGACGCAGTCGCTGGCGGTCGAATGGGCGCGGCACGGCATCCGTGTGAATGCCGTCGCGCCAGGACCGGTCGAATCACCCGGGGCCGCCCGTCAGCTCTGGAACTCCAGTGAGGCGGTGGACCGCATTACCTCGACGATTCCACTCGGCCGGTGGGGTACTCCCGACGAGGTCGCCAACGCCGTCGCGTTTCTCGCCTCGCCGGCGGCCTCGTTCATCACCGGTGACGTCCTGACCATCGACGGCGGGACATGGCTCGGCCGCGGCACGTTCGGATTTCTCGATGATTCTAGACGGCACTAATCCTGCTTTGTCGGGTACTCGGAGGGCCCCGTGAAGCGCGTGGAACGCCGAAAACTGCCGCGCGACACCGATCACTACCGCGAAACGAGCAATTACGCGGCGCGGATCATCGGCGAGTCCAGGCGCATTCGCAGCGAGATGGGGCGGGGCGTCCCTTCCGCCGCCGAAATCCGCGCACTGCGGCGAATTGTCGAAAAACACGCGACACCCTATTCACAACGTGGCTCGGCCTGGCACCGGCCAGCGAATCGAGAGTAGCCGTGGTATATTCTGTTCAGATGCATCTGGACAGAACGATCGACGAAATAGACGCCACAATTCTGGATCTTCTTCAAGATAACGCCAGAATACCTCAGGCTGAAATCGCTCGTGCCGTCGGGCTGGCCCCCTCAGCTGTCCTTGAACGAGTGCGAAAGCTCGAGAGCCGCGGCGTCATTCACGGGTATGCCGCGCTTGTCGAGCCGCGGGCCGTCGACCGGTCGATGCTCGCGTTTATCGCGGTTCGAAGCGCCGAGATGCCCGGCGACGACAGTGTGGCCCGGGCGCTCGCGCAATGCCCCGAAGTGCTCGAACTGCACCATATCGCGGGCGAGGATTGCTATCTCCTGAAGGTCCGTGCGCGCGATGCCGAGCACATCGGGCAGCTGCTCCGGCATCGTTTCGGCCGCATTCCCGGCGTTCGTTCCACGCGGACGACGATCGTGCTCGGAACAGTGAAGGAGACCCCGCGTCTTCCCGTGCGGATGCTCGAGGATGAGCCGCGATGACCGCGGATCATCATCGCCGGCGCGCGTGGTTGGCGTGGGCCGCCGTCTGCGTTATCTGGGGAACGACCTATCTTGCGATCCGCGTCTCGATCGAGACAATGCCGCCGATTTTGATGGCCGGCTTGCGCTGGACGATCGCGGGAAGTCTGATCACCGTGTACCTGGTGGCGACCGGTGAGCGTCTGCCATCCTTGCGTGCGTGGCCCGGAATCGTGCTGCTCGGGTTTCTTCTCCTGGGCCTCGGAAACGGCGGCGTGGTGTGGGCGGAGCAGTGGGTGACGAGCGGGCTGTCGGCCGTGATCGTCGGCACGTGTCCGTTCTGGATGGCCGCGGTGGAAGCGGCGCGGCGCGACGGCGAGCGTCTGACGGCCGGCGTCGTGACGGGACTCGTCATCGGCTTCTGTGGCATCGTACTGTTGGTGTGGCCAGAGCTCTCACATGGAGGGGCAGCCGGCCGGCATTTCGTGGCGGGCGTGATCTCGCTGCAGGTTGCCTGCTTCGGGTGGGCGCTCGGCTCGTCGTACTCCAAGCGGCGGACGCGCGACGACCACGTGTTTGGGACCGCCGCCGCGCAGATGCTCGCTGGAGGGATCATGCTGCTGGCGGCCGGTACTCTTCATGGAGAGTGGGCCGCCTTCGGCGTGACCGGCCGCACGGCGCTCGCCTTTGCGTATCTCGCCACTGTTGGCGCGATCGGCGGATTCGTCGCGTACACGTATGCGCTCCGCCACTTGGAGGTCTCGCTGGTGTCGCTCTACGCGTACGTGAATCCCGTCATCGCCGTCGCGCTCGGAGTGGCGCTCCTCGGCGAGACGTTTACGCCGCGCATGGCGATCGCCGCGGGGCTGGTGTTCGCGGGCGTCGCCGCGATCCAGCTTCGTCAGACCGTGCGTCCGCTGATCAGGCGCACCAGGAACAGTACGATCGCGATAACCAGCAGAACGTAGATGAAGTTCCCGAGCGTGTAGCCGCTGACCATTCCCAGCAGCCACAAGATGATGAGAATGACGGCAATCGTTTCAAGCATCGGTCGTCTCCTTTGCGCTCCCGGCGCAGCTTTCCCGCTGGTGAGCAACCGGCGTACCACGCGTCCATGGCACGTGACTCGGCCGCAGCTTGTCCTTGTGTTGCTGTTGTTTGGCGTCGCCGCCGGTACGGCTGAGCCAGCGCGCGCTCAGGATCCCCCAGGCTCGACTGCTGCCACCAGTGGGTATTCGCCTACAGCGATCGCGGGATTTCTGGGCGGAGCCGCCGCCGCTCTTGGCGCCCACGAGAGCGGCCACCTCGCATTCGATTTCCTGTTCGACGCGCACCCCGGCCTGCAAAAAGTGAACTTTCACGGCATCCCGTTCTTCGCGATCACCCACGACGCCGGACTGTCGCACCGGCGGGAATTTACGATCGATTCGGCCGGATTCTGGGTACAGGAGGCGGGAAACGAGTTCATTTTCCACAAGCTGCCCGACTTGCGCGACCAGCATGCCCCGATCGTCAAAGGCGTCCTGGCGTTCAACGTCCTCGCGTCGGTCGCGTACGCGGGTGCGGCGTTCGCCCGTACCGGCCCTGTCGAGCGCGATACGCGCGGAATGGCGGAGACGCTTCGCTGGAGGGAGCCGTACGTCGGGCTGCTGGTGCTGGCTCCCGCCCTGCTCGACGCGGTCCGGTATTACGATCGCGATCCGAAATGGGCGGCCTGGGCGTCGCGCGGCGTGAAGATCACGAGCGTGGTGCTCGTGCTGCGCTGATGTCGCGGGCGCATCAAACTGACTCACGCGCGAGGGCCGCGCTACGCGCCGGCGATCCCGCTGCGCGGCCCG
>JBOGIZ010000836.1:0-4271 GCA_050747805.1 Vicinamibacterales bacterium
GTAACGTACACGACGAGCGACATCCGGTCCGCATGACCAACCACACACAATTTCTCTCGAGCGCCGCCGCGCGCATGGCCGAATCCGCGATCCGCCGCATGGGCACCGTGATCGCGCCCGGGCGCGACATTATTTCATTCGCGCCGGGCTATCCATCGCCCGATACCTTCGCCTGGGACGAGTTTCGCGCGATCGTGCACGATCTGCTCAGCGGCCGCGACCCAGGTGTCCTGCAGTACGGGCCGACGCGCGGCTATCGGCCGCTGCTCGATGCTGTCGCCGGCATTCTCGAATCGCGTCACATCGGCGCGGATCTGCCCGAACTGCTCATCACGACCGGTTCCCAGCAGGGGCTCGATCTCGTCGCGCGTGTGCTTCTCGATCCCGATGATGTCGTGCTCGTCGAGCTCCCGACCTACACGGGCGCGATCAGCGCATTCCGAAACGTCCAGGCGTCGATGGTCGGCGTGTGGCAGGATGTCGACGGGATCGACCTCGACGAGCTGGACGAGACGTGCGAACGGCTGCGACGCGAGGGGCGCCGGGTCAAGTTCCTCTACGTCGTGCCCAATTTTCAGAACCCCACCGGGCTGCTCATCAGCCTCGAGAAGCGCCGGCGGCTGCTCGACTGGGCCGAGCGGCGCGACGTATTGATCGTCGAGGACGATCCGTACCGCGAACTGTATTTTGAAGACGTCGTCGGCGAGGCGGACGTCAGGCCGATCAAGGCGGACGACCGCACCGGCCGCGTGATCTACCTGAGCAGCTTCTCGAAAACGCTGGCGCCCGGCTATCGCGTCGCCTGGATCGCCGCGCCGCCGCCGCTCGCGGCGAAGTTCGAGATGGCGAAGCAGGCCGAAGATCTGCTGACCGGCTCGCTCGACCAGCGCGTGATCTACGAAGCGTGCCGCCGCGGCGTGCTGCAGCGTCAGCTGCCGATGCTCCGCCGGCATTATCAGGCGAAGCGCACGGTCATGGAGGGCGCGCTGCGTCGCGAGATGGGAGATCTCGTCACGTGGTCGGAACCCAAGGGCGGCTTTTTCCTCTGGCTCACGCTTCCCGCCGCGATCGACGCGAACCGCATGATCGCGCGTGCAGTCGAGATGGGGGTCGTGTACGTGGCCGGCGATGCCTTTTACGTGAACGGCGAAGGGCAGAACACGCTGCGGCTCTCGTTCTCGGCTCCGACGCACGAGCGCATCGAGACGGGCGTCAGCCGCCTGGCGAAGACCCTTCGCGCCGAATTGGAAGCGTCGGAGACAACGGCCGGAGCTCCAGCCCCGGAAGCGCTGTAAGCGGTGCGAGCGGCGGATCGCTCAGCAGGATCGGCCAGTCGACCTCGCTGAGCGGCATCAGCGGCGGATCTGAGGCGAGCAGTCCAAACAGCGCCTTTTCCGGCGGTTCCAACACTGGATCCGTCAGCACCATAATTCCCGGCACGTCGGTCAGAGCGGCGAGCGGCACCTCGGGGCCGGGTGCGATCAGCGTCAGCTGCCACGTGTTGGTCAAACTGTTCGTCACCGCAACAATGTGCAGGCCGGACTCGACCACTTTCAGCGCCGGCGGCAGGGCGGGTGGAATCAGCGCGGGCAGCGCGAGCGTTCCGCACGGATGGCCATCCTTCGCATACAGCAGCGGCAGATCGCTCGCCGATGGCGACGGAACGAAGACGAGGTGGCCGAGTGCATAGACGCCCGACGCCGGACGCTCGGTGAGCGGCCGCTCCCAGCGTTGATTGCCGTTATTGCGATCGAGCGCGCGGACGACGTTGTCGAGCGAGGCGAAGTACACGTGATCCTCGTCGATCGCGATGTGCCCGACGACGAATGCGCCGATGCGCCACGGCCAGCCCGACACCAGATTTCCGGTCGCGCCATCGAACGCGTAGAACTGTTTGTCGCCGGCGCCCGCGAACACCCGTCCGCCGCCTGCGGCGATCGCCGTGACGCCGCCGGGCAGCGATTTCTGCCAGAGCAGACCGCCCGTCAGCAGATTCAGCGCCGACAGACCGCCGTCGCCGGCGCCGAGATACACGGTGTTCCCATCAATCGCCGGGGGCAGCGGCAGCCGGACACCTCCCGTCGGCTTGTGCCAGATCACCGCGCCGTCCGCGTCACGAATGGCCAGGATCTCGCTTCCGGTCAGCGCCAGGGCCCAACCGCCGTCGGCGACGAGCGGCGCCACGATCTTGATCTGCGGAATCGTCCAGGCGATCGCGCCGTCAGTCGAATGCCGGGCCTGCAGGGCGTCGCCCGTGGACAGGAGCAACAGCGAACCGTCGAGCGTCATCGGCCCGCTCACGTCCTGCGTCGTGCGCCAGAGTTCGTGACCATCGACGGGTGAGAGCGCGGCGATCGTTGCGGGGTGCAACGCAAGCAGGATCTCTTCGCCATCGAAGAGCGGAGGCGCGTCGACCGCGGCCGGAAGGTCGATCGACCATTTCTGCGCGATTGGGAGAAGCGGCCGTTCGCGGGCCGTCCGGCTCGGAGACGTAACGGCCGGGGTCGTCGCGGGCATCGCCGGGTGAGCGCACGAGGCGAGCGCCAGGCACGCGCCGAGCGCAAATGCCCTACAAGATGTGGTGCTTCTCGACGCCATCAACACCTTATAATAGGTCGTCCCCACGCTCCCCGTGAACCACCAAACCATCGTCGTTCTCGATTTCGGCTCGCAGTTCACACAGTTGATCGCGCGGCGCCTGCGTGAGCTGTCGGTGTATTCCGAGATTCTGCCGTTCAACACGCCGATGCCGGAGATTGCCGCGCGGCGTCCCGCGGGTCTCATTCTTTCTGGCGGACCGCGCAGCGTGTCGGAGCCGTCCGCCCCGCGGTGCACGCCCGACGTGTTCGAGGCCGGCGTTCCCGTTCTCGGCATTTGCTACGGCATGCAGCTGATGACGGATGCGCTGGGCGGGGAAGTCGCGGCGGCGCCGCATCGCGAGTACGGACACGCGAAGATCGCTATCGAAAAGAGCGCCCCGCTTCTGTCGTCGCTCGGGACCGAATTGCGGGTTTGGGCGAGCCATGGCGATTTCGTCAAGACCGCGCCGCCAGGATTTACGGTGACGGCCACGAGCGCGAACGCGCCGGTGGCAGCGATGGTCGACGAGCGTCGCAGATTCTTCGCCATTCTGTTCCACCCCGAAGTGGCGCACACCGAGCGCGGGAGCGAAATCCTCCGCAATTTTGCGTGCGACATCTGCGGGTGCACCGGCGACTGGACGATGGCGTCGTTCGTGCAGGAAACGGTGGCGGCGATTCGAACGAAGATCGGCAGCGGCCGCGTCGTCTGCGGCTTGAGCGGCGGCGTGGATTCCACGGTCGCGGCACTGCTGATTCACCAGGCGGTCGGGGATCGCCTCACGTGCATCTTCGTCGACAATGGACTGATGCGGCTCGACGAAGCGAGCCAGATCCGCCGGCGCTTCGAGCGGCTGCGCCTGCCCCTCGTGTTCGCCGACGCCTCGACGTTGTTTCTCGAACGGCTGGCGGGCGTGACCGACCCCGAACGGAAGCGGAAGATCATCGGGTCCACCTTCATTGACGTCTTCGAAACGGAAGCCGCGAAGCTCGGGGCGTTCGATTTTCTCGCGCAGGGGACGCTCTATCCTGACGTGATTGAAAGCGTGTCGGTGATCGGGCCGTCGCACGTGATCAAGAGTCACCATAACGTCGGCGGCCTGCCGCCGCACATGCGATTCACGCTGGTCGAGCCGCTGCGGCAGCTCTTCAAGGACGAAGTTCGCGGCGTCGGCAAGGAGATGGGGCTGGACGATGAGTTCGTGTGGCGGCAGCCGTTTCCCGGTCCTGGCCTTGCGGTGCGGATTCTGGGCGAGATCACGGAGCCGCGCCTGGCGCTGCTCCGAAGGGCCGACGCGATCGTTGCCGACGAAGTGCGCCAAGCCGGATGGTATCGCCGGCTGTGGCAGTCCTTCGCCGTGCTGCTGCCGGTCCAGAGCGTCGGCGTGATGGGGGACGCACGGACCTACGAGTACACCGCGGCGATTCGCGCCGTGGAGAGCAAGGACGGCATGACCGCGGACTGGGCGCGCCTGCCGCACGATCTGCTGGCGACGATCTCGTCGCGGATCGTCAATGAAGTCCAAGGCATCAATCGGGTCGTCTTCGACATCTCGTCGAAGCCGCCGTCGACCATCGAATGGGAGTAAAAGAAGTGCCGAGTGGCGAGTGGCGCGTGCCGATCGACGGAGTGGCGAGTGGCGCGTGCCGATCGACGGAGTGGCTAGTGGCGCGTGCCGATCGACCGAGTGT
>JBOGIZ010000837.1:0-9528 GCA_050747805.1 Vicinamibacterales bacterium
GACGAGTCGCTGGCCGCCGGCGACTGCGCGCGCTCGGCCCGGCTCTCGCCGATGCGCGGATGATGGCGAAACGCCTCCCGCCAGTCGGCGTCGGCCAGCGTCTCGGACGCCGAGTCGGCAGCGCGAAGCAGGGCGTCCGTCGAGGCGAACGGCCGCTGCTGCACCACGCGATCGATCCAGGCCTGTGCGCCATTGAACGCCGCGAGCGACGCGCGAAGGTCCGGCGCGTCCATCGCATTCAGCAGGCGCAGCACGGCGCGCCGGCGCGGCTCGACGAGCGGAGCGCCAAGAATGCGGAACCGGCTGATGCCGCCGTCGGGAAACATGTTCAAGCGAACGTGAGTCGCGCTCAGTCGGCCGACGGCACCGGCGTCGAACACGTGCAGATGATCGGGCTGCAGCGGCGTCTGGGCGAGCAGAGGTTTCCAGTCGGCAATCGCGCGCGTCGAAACGTCGGACGACACGCCGCCCGCCTTCTCCTCGACGGTCGCCGCATCAACCGACGCGCTGTCCGGGTAGTTTCCTTTGAAATGCGCCGTGTCGATCTCGATCGCATGAACCGCGCCTTCTATGCCCAGACGCAACACCGACCAGTCGTGCCCAGGACTTCGCCGCCGTTTCGTCTCCCAGGCGTCCGCCATCGTCATCGGCGGATACGGCATCAGCAAGTTGCGCGGCTCGCCGTAAAACCGATCGCTGGTGTCGACGACGTAGCCGCCGTTGACGGCGAGCGCAAGGTCGATGTCGGCGCCAGACGCGAGGATGCGCGTCCAGTCCGGCATCACTTCCCCCATCACCCGCAGCCGCGCGACGCCGCCGTCCGGAAAAATGTTGAGTCGAATGTGCGTCCAGCGCCGGCGGTCCTCCACCGCAAAGGTGTTGACAGAGTCTCCGGCGAGCTCGGTGCGCGCCGCGATCGGGTGCCACACGATCGAGTCGGCAAGCGGATCGTCGTCCGGGCCGAGCCCGGCCGCATCGATGGACGCGTGCGATGGAAAGTTTCCCGTGAAAAACGTCGTGTCCACAACGACCGAGTGAACGATCCCGCAGAGCCCGAGCTTCACGATGCACCAGTCATGGCCTGCAGTTCGGCGGCGGCGCGTTTCCCATCCGTCCATCCACTTGCCGTGATCGGTGTACTTGTCGGGAATGAAGATCGGCGATTCCGGCTTGACGAGGTTGTCCTTCGACGCGAAGAATTCGTCATTCGCGGCAACAACCTGGCCCCCGAGGCGTACGGACGCGAGATCGAGTAGATGCGTGAAATCGTTCATGAGCTGTGCGAGAGCAACGATCCTGCCGGATCTCCGACGATGCCGTCCGGCCCGGAGCCATCACGATACACGAGACGGCCCCGCACGTACGTTTCGATTACACGGCCGGACAAGGGCCGGCCGGCATACGGCGTCCGGGTGTGCCGCTGGTGCAGCCGCCGCTCATCAACGACGTTGGTCTGGTCGGGATCCCAGATCACCAGATCCGCGTCCTTGCCGACCTCGATGCTGCCTTTCCGTGCACCGAGTCCCGCCAGCCGGGCTGGTTGAGCGCTCAGCCAGTTCGCAATGTGCGCAAGGCCCACGTCCCGCTCACGTGCGCCTGTCCACACCGCGCGAAGCGTGAGTTCGATCGAGGCGATCCCGCCCCACGCTCGCGCGAAATCGCCGCCCGCCTTCATCGACCGCGGACAAGGCGAGTGATCGCTCGCGATCATGTCGATGACGCCGTCCGCGAGCCCTGTCCACAACGCCTCGCGGTTGGCCGCACTCCTGAGCGGCGGCGCGCATTTGAACAGCGTCGCGCCATTGGCGATCTGCGCTTCGTCAAACGTCAGATAGTGCGGACAGGTTTCGACGGTGATCCGTACACCGGACCGGCGCGCAGCGGCGATCGATCCGATGGCTTCGCCAGCGGCCAGATGGACGATGTGGATGTGCGTGGCACACTCGCGCGCGAGAGCGATCATCGTGTCGATCGCCTCAATTTCGGCGCGAGGCGGACGCGATGCCGCCCACGTTGTGTAGACGGCCGGATCTCCAGCCATCGGCATCAGCGCGGCCGGCGACTCGGCGTGAACGAGCAGCGGGAGTCCGCGCGCTCGGAGGATCGGCATCGCGGCGCGCAGATCGCGCTCCCTCACGGCTGGAAACTCGTCCACGCCCGAAGGCACCAGAAAACACTTGAAGCCGCAGACACCCGCATCGGCAAGTGCCGCGAGCGCCGCGGCGTTGCCGGGAATCGCTCCGCCCCAGAATGCGACGTCGACGAATACGCGGCCGCGCGCCGCGGCGCGCTTCGCGTTGAGCGCGGCGACGTCCACCGTCGGCGGGATGCTGTTGAGCGGCATGTCGACGATCGTCGTCACGCCGCCTGCGGCTGCGGCCCGCGTGGCTGTCTCGAATCCTTCCCAATCGGTGCGGCCAGGATCGTTCACGTGGACGTGCGTATCGACCAGACCCGGAAAGACGACAAGATCGCCAACGTCGTGAAGCGGGGGGCGGGGCGCGGGGGGCGGGGGGCGGAGAGCGAACGGCGGGGTGGTGAGGGCAGCTTCTGGAGCGGGCGCGACGACAGCGGCGATCCGGCCGTCGAGAACGTGGATGTCGGCGGGCTGCACGCCGGATGGCAGCGCGACGCGCGTCGATCGGAGGATCATCGGCGCGCGCGCACCGCCAAGCGCATGCGTAAGCTTAGATCATTGGATGCTGAAAATGACCGTGGTCGTCATGATCACCGGCACGGCCTCGCCATCGACCACCACCGGCGTGAACTTCCATTGGCTCACGGCGTCCACCGCTGGGTCGTCGAACATGGGGATCGATCGAAGCACGTGCACTTCCTCGACGTTACCGTGACGATCGAGCAGCGCTTCGACGATCACCGTGCCCTGCACGCGGGCCTCTCGCGCGATCTCGGGATAGACAGGCGCGACGTAGTGAATTCTGGTCGGTGGTTTGATGTGTCCCCCGACATGAGTCGCGTCCGCGGCATCCGGACTCTGCCACGTGACCTGCTGCGGCGCTGGAGGGGGCGGTGGTGGCGGCGGCGGCGGATTGCGATAGGCGTCGCGCGCGGGCGGCGGTGGAGGGGGCGGGGGTGGATTCTGCGCAACGGATGGCTCGACCTTCCGCAGCGGGAACGCTGCGACCGCGGTCCAGCCGGTTACGACGAGCGCGAATGCGAGAATCGCGCTTGCGGCCACGAAACGTCTCGATGTCATGCGCACCTCCCTGGAAATCATCAGCATTCGGTGGAACAACTGTCGCCGGCGCGAGAAGGCGGATGAGGCGAGCGGCGCTTCATCGGCGAGCAGCAGGAGCGCGTCAAGATACGTCTGCCGGGCGCCGGTCAGCAGCACGGTGAGCTCGTCGACAACGCCCTCTCGCGCGAGGCGGACGCGCGAAATCAGCCACCACATGGCGGGATGAAACCACGTCATCGCGCGAATCAGTTCCTCGGTGAACACCATCAGGGCGTCGCGGCGCTGCACGTGAAACAGTTCGTGCGCGATGACGGCGCGCCGGATCGTCCGCGGCCGCTCGCGGAGACTATCGGGCAGCTGCACCAGCGGTCGGCGCAGTCCGAAGGTCGCCGGCTGGGGTAATCCGGGAATCCAGCGAACGTCAGCGCTCGCGCCGATCAGGGACGCGAGCTCGCTCACGTCAGCGGCCGTCTCGCCGCTGACGGGCGTGCCAATCGCGCGCGTCCGCTGGAGCCTGACCCAGCCAATGGCGACCCAGACGAGGCGCAGCACGGCTCCCGCCGCCAGAGCGATGATCACCATCTCCACCCACGCAGTGCCGCCGCCGCTCGCTCCAGCCCGCAACGGGATGACGCGATCGAGCGCAACCACGCTGCTCGACGACGCAGGCAGGCCAGCCGACGCCACTGTGCGCCACGGCTCGACCAAGGGCAGTGCGAGACAGGCAACGATCACGACGCGCCAGAAACCGTATTGCACGTGAGCCGGAAGCCGCAGCAGCCGCGGCAGAGGCGCGCAGACGAGCGCGACGAGCGCCACCTGGCCGCTCCACGCGAGCACGTTCGCGAGGGCGGACGCCGGCGTCATTCGTCGGTCTCCGAGATGATGCGCTTCAGCGCGGCGCGATCTTTCTGGCTGAGGCGCACCCCTTCGACGAGGTGCAGCAGGAGCGGCGCCGAGGCGCCGTCGAAGACGCGATCCACGAACTCCCGCACCATGGCGCCGACGACCTGCTGGCGCGGGCGCGTAGGCCGATAGACGTAGGCGCGGGCGCCGCTGGATTTCCGAACGTAGCCCTTCTGTTCGAGGATTCCGAACATCGTGAGGACCGTCGTGTAGGCGACGCGTCGGCTGGCGCGGAGCCGCTCGTACACGTCGCGGACCGTCGCCTCGCCGAGGTCCCAGACGATCTTCATGATGGCCAGCTCTTGCGGCGTCAGCGTCGTCCCGGGTTTCCGCATATCGTCTACTAAGTATTTAGTAATTAGTGCGCGGTGTCAAGAAAGGCCTCGGGCCGATCGGGCTGCTTACTTGCGCTCCGCGATCCAGAGGTCCGCGTCGGTGTGCACCACCGCGCCGTAATAGATCGTCCGGCCGTCCCGAGCGATCGCGAACACGTCGTTCACCGAAGGGCCGGGGAGCTGGACGTCGACGGCCGTTCGCTGCCGCGTGATCGTATCGAACGTGACAAGTTCCGAGCGGTTGTTGCCAAAGTAGACGAGGCGCCGATTGTCGGGAAGCCACCGGACGCCTCCAGCGGTGTCGTCGTTCACGATGGTCAACCGCTGGGTGGAGAGATCGTCGACGGCGACGTGAGCGGTGTGTCCTCCGTGAGAGATCACGATGCACGCGATCTTCGATCCGTCATGGGACCAGTCCATGCCGTCCACCACCGCGTCGCCCACACCGGAATACGGCAGCCGCTCCGGCGTCTTCGACGGATTGTTCAGCCAGGCGCGGACGAAATAGGCATCGTCGACGGCGGGATTCACGAGGACGCTGTCATCGCGAGGGGATGGAATCGAGTACACGACACCGCCAGGATTCGCTGCGATTCTCCGCAGCCCGCTGCCGTCAGTGCGTATCGTCCACGCCTCCCAGTCGCCGCCTCGGGTCGAATAGAAGACGATTGACTGCCCGTCGCGGGTGAACATCGGCGCCCGATCGCGGGGCGGATCGTCCGTGAGACGCGAATCAACCGGATGCTCATTCCGGGCATTCGCGCCGAGGCGCAGCGTGCTCACCCCGTCGCTCTGCGAAACGCCACTCGCGATCGGGGACGTTGATCGCCTCAGGGACACTCGGCGCGAAGCGCCGAGCACCGTCGTTAGCGCCCCGGACTTGGCGGACGGCGTCGGTACAACACGAATTCGCACGAATCGCAGCCTGGCACGTTCGCGCGGTCCACGACCTGCCAGGCGTCGAGGGACCCGAACTCGCTGTGCAACAGCCACGGCCAGTCCACAACCCAGTCCAGGCCGATGCCTCTGGTGTAATCGTCGAGATCATTGCGCGCGCGCAGCGCGGCAGGATTGACCTTGCCATCCAGATTCACGACCCGATCGCGCAAATAGCCCAAGGTGCCTGACTGCAGCGCGCCGACCGATGCGGCATCCGGCACGTGCGTGAGCGCGAGCTGAAGTTGTGCTTGGTAATTGCCGTTGTCCGGCGAGCGAAGGTTCGCACGCACGCCAAGCACCAGACAGAGCGCCGCAAGCGGCGCAATGACCGCGGTCGCGCGTTCAGAGAAAACGCGCGCGGCCGCAGCGGCCACCGCCGGCACCGATAGCACTACGACAGGTACGGTATATCGCTGGTACATCCACCAGGCGGGATTCATGGCATAGACGAGAATCAACAACGCCATGTACGCCAACAGAGCGGCCGCGAATGGCGCGAGCGGGTGATCGTCCAGGAGCGTGACAGCACGGCCAACGATTCGCCCTCGCGTTCGGACGATCGCCGTCACGCCGGCCAGGATCAGCGCGATGGCTGCCCACCACCCATACGACCGCGGCCAGAACGGCTGAATGGCCAGTGGCACCGCATGTCCGGCCGCATACAGGCCGAGAACGAGCGCGCGACCCGGACGCCAGTGCCAATCGAACTCCGACGATCCGCTGGACGGCATCAAACTCCCGAATCGGCGCACGTTGTACAGCCACCAGGGACACGAAACGAGGGCGCTCCCAACGACGACCGCTGCCGTCCGCCTGACTCTGCTCCGAAGCGCCTCGCCACGAGGGAAACACAACATCGCGCTGCTGAACAGCGCGACGAAGAGCGCCGTATCGATTCGAGTGAGAACGAGCAGGCCTGAGAGGATGCCGACCAACACCATTCGAACGCCGGACCAGGTACGATGACCAGCGGCGAGGCCGAGAACGGCGAACACCAGGAGGAGAAGACCTGTCTCCAGTCCGTTGAAGTGCTGCTCGAAAATCGTCGTCGACGTGAGGTACAGCACCACGGTCCATACTCGGATTTGGCGCGCCGCCGTCGGACGCGCGCGCGCCGCCAGCTCGGCGAGCGCCCACGCGGTCAGCAGCCACACAGCGGCGGAACAGACAAGGACCGCACGAAGCGCCATGAGACGGCTGCCGCCGGTCAGTAGGTAGACCGGCGCAAGGAGAAACACCCAGAGTGGCTGGAACCCGTTCGTCCACATCGTCCCGTCGATTGTGATCCCGTGCCCAAGGCCGATCTGCCGCGCAATCGACAGACTGTAGAAGCCGTCCTCGATCAGCGGGTAGCCGAGCAGTCGTGACGCCGGCGCCGATGCAAGCACCGCCGTGAGCACGGCGCCAGTCAGGATCGGCACAGCGGTCGACCACACCGCGAGGCGGTTTCGGTGCATCTTGAAGACCCCGTCGTCGCGCAAGACATCGACGGGCCAGCAAACGGGGATTGTTTGCTCGTCTCGAGCCGGAAGCATACACGAAGCCGCTTCGCGTAGGATCGACGCATGCCGCTGCGCTGGGGAATCCTTGGCACAGCGCGAATCAACCGGATGCTCATTCCGGCCATTCGCGCGTCGAGCCGCAGCGTACTCGCCGCTGTCGCCAGCCGCACGCGCGATCGCGCGGACCGCTACGCCGCCGAGTGGAGCATCCCGCGCGCGTTCGAATCGTACGCCGCGCTCCTCGACGATGCCGCGATCGACGTCGTCTACATTCCGCTGCCGAACAGCCTGCATGTCGAGTGGACGATCCGCGCGCTCGACGCGGGCAAGCACGTGCTGTGCGAGAAGCCGCTCGCACTGTCTGTCGAGGGGATCGATCGTATCGCCGAGGCCGCGTCACGCGCGCGGCGGGTGGTCGCTGAAGCGTTCATGTACCGGCATCATCCGATCACGACCGAGGCGGAGCGGCTCATCGCGTCCGGGGCGCTCGGCCCGCTCGAGACGATCCACGGCGCGTTCACGTTTGCGCTGACGCGCGAGAGCGACGTACGGCTGGACCCATCGCTCGGTGGGGGGTCGCTCTGGGACGTCGGGTGCTATCCGGTCAGCTATGCGTGCCTCCTCGCCGGCCAGCCGGCCGAGGCGTTCGGCTGGGCCGAGATGGCAGGCGGTGTGGATTTCGCCTTCCACGGCATGCTGCGTTTGGCTTCGGATGCCGTCGTCCAGTTCGATTGCGGGTTTCGAGGCCCGTTTCGCGCCGCGATCGAAATCGTCGGGCGCGAAGCGTCGCTCACGATTGAGCGGCCGTTCCGTACCGACGAGCGAAGCCGCCTCGTCTTGACGAGAGGAGACGTCGTGGAACAACTGCGGTTTGAGGCCGCACCCGCGTTCACTGGCGAGATTGACGACATCGAACGCGCGGCGCTCGGCGAGCGGGCGCCGCGCGTGTCGCTGGCGGAGTCACGCAGAACCACCGCCGCGATCACCGCGCTGTACGAGTCGGCGCGGCGCGGCCGGGTCGTGCACGTCGACCGCCGGTGACGTTCAGCGACAGACGGATGCGACCATGTGGAACGATTGGACGCCGAGGAATGGCAGTCCGGTCAGATCGCCCTTCACTTCCGACGTGCTGTCGGTGCGTCCGGTGGTCCCTTCCGTTTTCGTTTCCACCTTCAGTTTGCCGTGACCCTGGTCCGCGGCCTTGCCGGTCACCTCGATGCGGTGTCCCACTTCCTTATTAATCCCGTGCGGATTGTCGCCGCCTGCCGTCGCCAGGATGTAATCGGAGTAGGCGCCGTCTTTGCCCGACACGTCCGTGAGCCTGTAGCTGCCGTCCGACGACTGCGCCACGCAGCCGGTCACGGTGATCGTTTTGCCGTCTTCGACTTTGACGCGAGTCTTTGTCGCCTGGTCCTGCGCGTGCAGCAGACCACACGCGAGCACGACGGCCGCCGCGGTGAATGCACATCTCATCGTTTCGTCTCCTCGTCCGTCAACGATGCAGACGAGGGGCCAGCCACTGGTGCCAGCCCGGCTTTCCGGGGGCCTGCGGCCGCCAGCTGTCCTGAAACGTGGAATACTTCTGAGCTTGGAATGCCAAAATGCCCCGAAGTCGAGTAATTTCCGTGGCATCGCCGTTGCGATAGGAGATGCGGGAGACAAATATGGCAGCCAACAAGATCATCTCGGGGTTTGCGCTGGTGACGCTCGTCGCGACCTGCGCGGTCGCCGAGGCTGGGCAGGATCATCGGCCGGAGGCGCGACGCGCGCCGGCTCAGCAGGAACACGTGCATCAGCAGGCCCGACCACGCGCGACCGCGCCCCGCGTCGAGACGCGCCGTGAACAGCGGGTTCAGGCTCCGCGCCAGCGGGTTCAGGCTCCGCGCCAGGAGGTGCGCCGAGAGCAGGCGCGTCCCGAAGTCCGCACGTACGACAGAGGACGTGAGACGGTCGCGCCGCGCGCGTATGCGGCACCGCGATATGAGTCTCATCGAGGGTATGTCGCGCCGCGATATGAGGGCCGGGCTGCGGTGGGTCGGCCGTACGCCGTCGGACGCGCGTATGCCTCGCCTCGCGCGATCGTTCCGCGCTTCGAGGGGGCCATTCCCTATCGGCCGTATGTATACCGCCCGAGCTGGAGCATCGGCGTCTCCTACGGCGCGAACGGCTACTACCCGTATGGGTACACCCCCGACTACTACTTCAACCCGATTCCCGGGCACTACTATGGTGGGCTGCGAATCACGGGGCTGCCGCGCGACGCGCAAGTGTTCGCGGATGGGTACTACGTCGGGATCGTCGACAACTTCGACGGCATCTTCCAGCACTTGAATCTGGAGGCGGGTCCGCACCACATCGAAATCCGCGAGCCGAATGTGCAGCCGGTCGCCTTCGATATCACCATCGTTCCCGGGCGCACGATGACATTCCGGGGTGAGCCGTATATGTTCCAGCCCTGACGCGGGGTCAGCGGGTCGGCGAACCGGGGGGATTCCCAGGCGTCTGGGAATCCCCTTTTTTTGGGGGAGGCGCGCAATGATTTGATGCGCGCGACGATCGCCCCGACGACCGCCGCGATGGCGACGACCCGGAACGCGATGGCGACGAGCTCGGTGCCCATCATAGCTCGACGTCAGGATGTGAGCGA
>JBOGIZ010000838.1:0-1755 GCA_050747805.1 Vicinamibacterales bacterium
ACCTTCGCCGTGCCGTCTGGATTTCAGAAGGACGCGTTCGGGCCCTTCGGGCGCGGCCGTTAGCTGCCGCCGCGGGTCATTCGCCGCGCAGCGCTGCAAGAGGATCGGCGCGCGCCGCGCGTCGCGCCGGCATCCAGCAGGCCGCGAGTGCAGCCGCGAGCAGCAGTACCGTGACCGCCGCGAACGTCGGCGGATCGAACGGACGGACGTCGAAGATCAGCGTCCGCATCAGCCGCGTCAGCCCCGCGGCCCCCAGGAGCCCGCCTGCGACGCCGATCGCGGCGAGCCGCAGGCCGCCACCTGCGACCAGCCGCATGATGTCGCCCGCGCGCGCGCCGAGCGCGACACGCACAGCCAGCTCATGCTGCCGCTGTCCCACCATCTGGGCGAGGACGCCGTAAATGCCGAGCGCCGCCAGCAGCAGCGCGGCCGCGCCAAACAGTGAGAACAGCATCATCGCGAACCGCCGCGTGCCAAGCGACTGCGAGATGACATCGTCCAGCGTCTGCGTGTTGGCCACGATCGTGTCCGCGTTCGTCCGCCTGAGGGCGCGCTGAATGTCGTCGGCGATGTGCATTGGAGAATCGGCGGCACGCACGGCGAACGTGACACCAGAGGCCGTTTGCCGTATGGCGGCGTCTGGCAGTTGCATGAACGGCAGAAACAGTTCCGCCCGGAGCGGCTGCGTGCTGTCGCTATCGAGCCCCCACTGGTTCTCATGTTTGAGAATGCCGACGATCTCGACCGGACGATCGTAGCCGTCGACGTCGATCAGCCGGCCGATCGCGTCCTGGCGAGAAAAATACGTCTGAGCGAACACCTCGTCTACCACGCCGACGGGCGCGGCGTGCTCGTCGTCGCGCGGCGAGATGAACCGGCCGCGCAGGAGCGGCGCGCGCATGACTTTCAGGTAGTCGGGGCCGACCACATATTTGATCGTCCACAGCATGTCGTTGGGGCTGGTCGGCCGTGGCGTCCCGTCGATCCAGAAGAGCGCCTCGTCGTCGCCGACCAGCGGGAGCGCGCCCCACGATGGCGATTGCGCGACGACGCCAGGCACCGCCGCGATTTGATCCGCGAGGCGGCGATGGACGGCGCGAACCGCGTCCGTCGACGCCGAGTGCATCGACGGTGGAAGCGCGACATCGACCGTGAACACGCCGTCCGCCTGAAATCCTGTATCGACGCTCCACAACCGTGCCAGGGATCGCAGCATGAGGCCGGCGCCGACGAGCAGCAACACGGCCAGCGCGGTTTCAGCAACCACGAAGACATCCTGTGCACGGCGCTGGCTGCCGCTCGCGCCGCGTCCGCCTTCCTTCAAGGTTTCCCGCAGTTCCGGGCGCGACGCTCGCCAGGCCGGAGCAAGACCGAACAGCACGCCACAGAGAATCGATACGCCAAGCGTGAAGAGCAGCACGCGGCCGTCCACCTGGATGGCGTTCGCGCGGGGGACCGCCGCGGGCAGCGCCGCCAGCGCGGCGCGCGTGCCCCACGCCGCGATGCACAGACCGACCACGCCTCCAGCGCACGCCAGCGTCACGCTTTCGATCACGAGCTGCTGAACCACCCGTGACGGACTCGCGCCAAGCGCCGCGCGGACGGCGAATTCGCGGCGGCGTACGAGAGACCTGGCGAGCTGCAGACTCGACACGTTCGCGCACGCGATGAGCAGCACGAACCCGACGGCCGCCGCGAGCGCCAGCAAATACGGACGCACCTGGCCGACGATCGCCTGGGACATGGGCGTGATCG
>JBOGIZ010000839.1:0-4892 GCA_050747805.1 Vicinamibacterales bacterium
TGGGCCGGGCGGGCCGATCGGCGCGTGCGGCCCGCGAAGAGGAGTTTACCCCAGCGCGTCTCCCTCAGCTCGGGCTCGAATCGGGCGGTGAGCAGCGCCGAGATCGCCTCGGGGGCATCCAGCCAGCGGCGATACACGTCCCCTTCCAGTTCGATCATCGTCGCCAGCGCGTCGAGTTTGCGCGAGGCGTACTGGGCCGGACGCCGGCCGGCGACCGCATGCACGAGATCGAGAAACGGTGTCCGCCAGGGCTCCACCGCGACGAAGAGACCTCCCGGCTCGAGCACGCGCTCCACTTCCTCGAGCACCCGTTCGAGATCGGCGGGAAGTGCCGCCAGATGGTGCAGCCCGCCCTGAACGATCGCGATGTCGAACGAGGCCCGTGCGAAAGGCAGAGCGCGGCAGTCGCCAGCCACACGATCGGACGCACCCTGGTGCAGGCGAAGC
Organism: Vicinamibacterales bacterium; assembly: GCA_050747805.1. Taxonomy (GTDB): domain Bacteria; phylum Acidobacteriota; class Vicinamibacteria; order Vicinamibacterales; family 2-12-FULL-66-21; genus JAICSD01. The sequence continues at coordinate 448 of JBOGIZ010000839.1, forward strand.
AGCCTCGGTGAGAGGTCGATGCCGCACACGCGCCCGAATCCGAAGTTCGTGAGCGCAGCCATCCCGCCACCGCGACCGCAGAACAGGTCGAGAATCCTTGCGTCGCTCGACCAGCGACGCGCGCCGAGGGCGCGCAAGCGCCTGACGAATTTTCGGACCTCCTGTTCCGGCGTCTGGAACCGCACGTAGGCGGCTTCCCAGGCGTCGTCCGCCGCGGGGTGCGCGTCACCCATGGGAATTCGCGACTTTCAGGCAGGCGAGCAGATGAAGCGACCGCCCGAACAGCAGGCTGGCCGGCCACGGGTACAGGCCGAGGCCGCCGATGTCGCGGACCTCCCACGTCAACCCCAACGTCTGCGTCGCGTCCGTCCACTGCTGCAGGCTCCAGTAGCGATGCGGCCGGGCGACGCCGTGCCGCTCGTTTCCGACGTCGTCCATGAAGCGCAGCAACGCCCCGTCGAACGTGCTCTCGCAGATATGGTCTTTGATCAGCACCTGCGCGCGCGCCACCCGTGCCGCCTCGGCGAGCAACATCTGCGGATCGTCAGCGTGATGGAGGACGTCGAACAGCGTGATGGTGTCGACGCTCCGGGAGGCGAACGGAATGCGGCGGCCGTCGAACTCCGAGACCGGAATGACCGACGCACTCCGTACCAGCACGTCGATGCCGCGAACCCGGATGTCGGGACGATGTCTCGTGATCTCGCGGGCAATCAATCCGTCGCCGCAGCCGACGTCGAGCAGTTCCGCTCCGGGCGGCACCAGTGCCGCCGCGCGCGCCGCCAGCACCCGCACACGCCGCGGGTGAATCCAGCGGCCGTGCAGCCAGTCGGCCGGCGTCATCGCCGGTGCAGCCCGAGAATGCTGGTGAAGAAGCTCGCGAGGACCGTGTGCAGACCCATCGCGGTCAGCGTTGCGCCTGGAATGGCCCAGCGCAGGGTCGTCGGGTAGTCCAGCGAGCCGAACGAGGCGCGCCACCACGTCATCGCGACGAACGCCAGCATGACGACACCCACCAGCATCATGCCGACGCCAAGAAGGAGTCCACGTTCGAGCGTCGCGATCTGGAAGAAGCGGACGGTGCGGAGGTCCACCGGCAACAAGCCTTCAGCGATCGCGAAGCTCTTCGTGAAGAGCGCGAACGACACGGCCTGTTGCCCCATCAGGAAGGCGAGGCTGGCAAACAGCAGCGTGTGGACGTCGAACGTCGCGCGACCCACCGACACCCCGGGCAGCGCCAGGGCGTAGCCCAGCGCGCCGAGCAGAAGCAGCACGATGCCCGGCACGAGGAACAGCCAGCGCGGACTGAAGAGGAGGAAGAGACGAAGCGTACGCCAGCCGTCTCGAAACGTGTGCAGGTGCGGCGGATGGGTCCGCCGGCCATCCGGATGCAGCGTGATCGCGACCTCGGCAATTCGTTCGCGGCGGAACGTCGCCTTCAGGATCATCTCCGGGGCGAACTCCATGCCGGTGCACCGGAGGTCGAGCCGCATGTAGCAGTCACGCGTGAATCCGCGCATGCCGCAGTACACGTCGTGTACGGGCGTGCGGAACCACTGTCGCGCGAGGAAGGAGAGCAGCGGATTGCCGAACCAGCGGTGCAGGGCGGGCATGGCGTTGGGCAGCAACCGGCCCCCGCCCGACGGCAAGCGGCATCCTTGGACGAGCGCGAACCCGCGCCGGAGCGGCTCGATGAAGCGGGGCACCTCGCTGAAGTCGTAGCTGTCGTCGGCATCGCCCATGACGACGAAGCGGCCCCGCGCCGCTTCGATACCGCCCATCAGCGCGCTCCCGTACCCCCGGGCCGAGACGTGCACCACACGCGCCCCCGACTCCTCGGCGATCGCCACCGACCCATCGCTGCTGCCGTTGTCGGCGACGATGACTTCCCCGGCTGTGTTCGATGACGCCAGGGCGCGCTGCGCCTTGCCGATGCAGGTGGCCAGCGTGTCCGCCTCGTTGAGGCAAGGCATGACGATCGACACTTCGATGGAATCGCCCGCGGCCGCGTCCTGCGCAGCGCCGGGCAGGGGCGCCTCGAGCACGACAAGACCATGACAAGCGATCGGCTGGTTGTCAACCCGAACAACTTGACGAACACGAAAGAGCCGGGGATAAAAGCTGTGTCTTGAACACCGTCGCATCGCGCTGTCGGAGAAGCCCGTGGGATGAAACAAGCGCTGACCGTCCCGGCGATCGCAACTGGTTCCGAAATGGCGGCCGCGGCGGGGGACGCGCTGGTTGGCGCAGTGGCCGAACTGATTGAGCCTCGGACGGTTACCGGTTAGCCGTCCGTTTGTGCGCGGTTAGCTTGTGCATCACGAGGGACTGGCGGATCCTCCACATCGAGGTGCCATGCGAAAGATCGTCACACGCGCCGGTTGGCTGACCCTGCTGCTCACCGTTGCCGTCGTCACTCCACAGGCGAGGACGTCAGACGCCGGCTCGCAAGCCGGCCTCGCCGCGCAGCCGGGCGCGGCCTATGCCCTGATCCTTGGTCCGTCGTCGATCGATGACGGGTTGTCGCAGCCCTCAGACAGCGGAGTCGCCGCGGCGGCCGGGTTCAGCGCGGCCTCCGATCTGTTGGGAACGACGACGGCGAAGCCAGCGGTGTCCTCACCGGCGGTCGCCGCCGCCAGGCAGCTCGACGCCGCGATCCCTGAATCGGAATACGACTTGACGGCGCTGGCCAAGACGCTGCCCGACGATCCCGACGCCCTGTATCGCTTCGTGACGGACCAGATCGCCGTCGACGGCTATGACGGCGTGATGCGCGGTCCGCTGGTCACCTGGATGAGCCGCGCCGGCGGACCGACCGATAAAGCCGCGCTCCTGGCGTGGCTGTTGGTCACCAAGCGCATTCCCTATCAGTTCGTGCGCGGCACGCTTGCGCCGGCGGAGCGCGCGCGTCTTGCCGAGGCTGAGGCGACCGCGCGTCCAGCACCTTCAGCGCCGGCGGCGGTGAAATCCTACACGGCCGGATTGGCGAAAGACGGTCAAGTGTTCGCGGCGTGGGCGCGCGGCGTGCTCTCGGCGTCCAAAGTCCCCATGGACGCCGGCAGCTCACCCGCGGATCGCGTGAGCCCGCGCCACTACTGGATTCAGATCCTTCGCAGCGGCCGAGTCGTGGATCTCGATCCGACACTGCCCAACCTAGCGGTGGGGACTCATCTCGGAACGATCGACGCCTCCTTTACGCCGACCGCGGTCCTTCCGAAGGAGGAATGGCATCAGCTCGAAATCCGCGTGACGGCGTCATTTGCGAACAACACGGAAAAGACCCTCATCGATCACACCGACACGGTGGCGAATCTGGCCTATGCGCCGATTCGTCTCGTCTTCGCGCCGTCGGGCTCTGGGGATCCCATGCAGCCCGGCGCTGCGACGGCGTTTGTCGCCGGTTTGCAGATCGGATCGGTCAACGGCGGCAGCGCCGACCTCGACCTCGGCACGGGAGCCACGAGTGTGCGCGCCATCTCGCTCGAGATCCGCCGCAAGGCGCCGGCCGGCCCGGTGATCGAAGTGGCGCGGCGATCGCTCATCGACGCGCACACGCCCGCGGCGGATCGCGCGTATCAGCTCGCGGGCATGACGTCCATCGTCGTCGCGCCAGGCCGAGGCGCGATCGCCTTCGCCACACACATGCAGTTCCGAACGCTGCAACAGTGGGTGCAGGCGGCGGCCGACGCCAAAGCCGGAAAGACGCCAGCCGTTTCGTCCTGGTATCCGATCCGCATCCTGGACTACTACGAGCGCGATGACGCCATGGCGGACGCGCTGGCAGCGAGCGGCGGCGCGCGTCTGTTTCGCGATCGGCCGAACGTCGCCATGCTGCGGACGTCGTTCGTGCGCCGGGCAGCGGCAACCGACGTCGTGACGGCGTTCGACATCGCGGACAACGGCATGAACAGTCTCGCGGCCGCGCGCGACCTCGTCATCCACGAAAACCTGGTGCGCGGATATGCCGACGCGCGCATCGAGCACGACGTGCTCGAAGATCGATCGGGCACAGGCACGATCGCGCTGTTCGACGCGGCGCGCGCCCAGCAGATCTCGCCGTCCGCATACACGCAGGCTCCGCCGATCGCCGAGGAGCTGGAGAGCGGCGTCGACCAGACCTTGGCGGCCGGACAGGTGGCGATCGCCCCCACGACGCCCGTCAAAGTCGGTGACCGCACGGTCTATGGGTGGTGGGCGATCGATCCGGCAAGCGGCAACAGCGTGGGCCGAATGACAGGCGGAGGAGGGCAGGACCTCGCGGAAGAAAGTCTGATCCTGAAGCACATCTCGGCGTTGTATACGGCGTATGGCGTGACGCAGACGTCGAAGACCTGCTCGACAGCCGGGTTTGCGTCGCCCGGCTGCGCCGCGGCCGTGTGCGCGACGGTCGCCAGCTTCATTTTCGGGGGAGGCTCGCTCGGCCTGCTCGCCGAGAACTACGTGGC
>JBOGIZ010000840.1:0-12636 GCA_050747805.1 Vicinamibacterales bacterium
GAAGTGTTCCGCGAACTGCCGATGGAATTTGCCGTCGAAGCGCAGAAACTGCTGTCTGTTTCACTGGAAGGATCGGTTGGCTAATTCGATGAGCATGCTCGAAGTCAAGAACCTGCACGTCACTGCCGATGGCAAAGAGATCCTCAAGGGCATCGACCTGCACGTCGGCGCCGGCGAAGTCCACGCGATCATGGGTCCGAACGGCTCGGGCAAGAGCACGCTCGCGCGCGCGCTGTCGGGCCACCCCGAATACCAGGTGACCGGCGGACAGGTCACGTTCGAGGGCAAGGACCTGCTCGATATGGATCCGGATGAGCGCGCCCGGGAGGGCGTGTTCATGGCATTCCAGTATCCGGTCGAGATCGCCGGCGTCAACAACGCCTACTTCCTGAAGGCGGCGTTGAACGCGAAGCGGAAGCACTACGGCCAGCCGGAGCTCGACGCGATGGAATTCATGGCGCTCGTGCAGGAAAAAGCCGCGCTGCTCGAGATCGACAAGGCGATGCTGTCGCGCGCGGTCAACGAGGGCTTCTCGGGCGGCGAGAAGAAGCGCAACGAGATCTTCCAGATGGCGCTGCTCGAGCCGAAGCTCGCGATTCTCGACGAAACCGATTCGGGGCTCGACATCGACGCGCTGAAGCTCGTGGCTGACGGCGTGAACGCGATGCGGTCGCCGCAGCGTGCGTTTGTCGTCGTGACGCACTATCAGCGGCTCCTCAACTACATCGTGCCCGACTACGTGCACGTCCTGAGCGGCGGCCGGATCGTCAAGTCCGGCGGCAAGGAACTCGCGCTCGAGCTCGAGGCGAAGGGATACGGGTGGATCGAGGCGGCGTAAATTCCCAACGCCCCAACTCCCAGCTCCGCAAGGAGTGCCGGTTTGCGCGATTCCGTTGGAACGCAGTCGCCCTTGGGTAGTTGGGAGTTGGCAGGTGGGGTAGTGTCCTGGTTCGCGCATCTTCAGCGCCGGCGGAGTGTTTCGCGGAGGAATCCCTCGGAGCGCGCCGGGGAAGCGTCAGACGGAAAAACGCTCTGGAGCGGCCAGAAGTCCGCACGGGGTGTACCACGCGAAGACTCCGGGGCCCCGTGCTGGCGCCGACAAGCCCGCGGCAGAGCGTTTTTCCGGCGCGCGGAGCGGGATTCCGGAGCGAAACGCTCCGTCGTCGCCGCATGCGCGCTGACCAGATACGTTGGGGATTGACAGATTTCAATACGAGATATGACGCAACTAGCTGAAAAACCGACGGCGTTCGGCGCCGCGTTGGAAAAGCGTCCGACGGGCGGTCCCCGCTGGCTCGACGATCTGCGCGCGCGCGGCGCCGCGCGGTTCGCGGCGCTCGGGCTTCCGACCGTTCGCGACGAAGAGTGGCGGTTTACGAATGTCGCGCCGATTGGCGCGATTGAATTCGCGTCCGCCGATCCGATGTCGGGCACCGCCGAGCGCCTGCACGGATTCCCCTATACGGATGCGCCCGTCCGAGTCGTCATCGTAAACGGACGGTTTGACGCCACCCTGTCGAGAACGAAAGGACTGCCGTCGGGCGTCCGCGCCGGCTCGCTCGCCGCGGCCCTGACGGATCACGCCGACATCGTGCAGCGATATTTCGGGCAGCTCGCCGATTTCAGCCAGCGCAGCTTCTCGGCGCTGAACACGGCGTTCGTGCAGGACGGCGCGTTCGTGTACCTGCCCGACGGCGCCGCGCTCGAGACGCCGATTCACATCGTGTTTCTGTCGGGCGGCGAGGGTTCTCGCGTCATGGCGCACCCGCGGACGCTCCTCGTCGCGGGCACGAACGCCCAAGCGACCATCGTCGAAAGCTACGTCGGCTCTCCCGGCGACGTGTATCTGACCAACGCCGTCTCGGAGTTCTTCGCCGGCGACAATGCGGGCATTGACCATTACAAAGTGCAGCAGGAATCGCTCGACGCGTTTCACATCGCGACGCTGCACGCGCACACCGCACGGAGCGCGCGGTTCTCGTCGCACTCCTTTGCGCTCGGCGGCCGGATCGTCCGCAACGACGTCGGCGCGATTTTGGACGGCGAAGGCGGCGACTGCACCCTGAACGGGCTGTATCTGGCCGATCGCGATCGGCTCGTGGACACCCACACGCTGATCGACCACGCCAAACCCCATTGCGGCAGCCACGAAGTCTACAAGGGGATTCTCGGCGGCACGTCGCGCGCGGTGTTCAACGGCAAGATCATCGTGCGGCAGGACGCCCAGAAAACCGACGCCAAACAGACAAACCGCGCGCTGCTGCTCACCGACGGCGCCACGATCAACACGAAGCCGCAGCTCGAGATCTTCGCCGACGACGTCAAGTGCACGCACGGCGCGGCGATCGGCCAGCTCGACGACGACGCGATTTTCTATCTGCGCGCGCGGGGACTGTCGTATGCCGAAGCGCGCGACATGCTGATCCACGCGTTCGCCGGCGAAATCCTCCATCGCGTGCGCGTCGAGCCGCTGCGCGACGCCCTCGAGGCGGAGCTGTTCGCGCAGCTGTCGAAGGATCTGGCGGAAGCCGACGGCGGCGCCGACCGCCAGCAATGATCATCAGCGCCGCGCTCGACGTCACGCGCATCCGGGCGGATTTCCCGATCCTCTCCAGAACGGTGCGCGGTGTGCCGCTCGTCTATCTCGACAACGCCGCCACGACGCAGAAACCCGCCTCCGTCATCGATGCCATCACGCGGTACTACACCGACCTGAATGCGAACGTCCACCGGGGCGTCCACCAGTTGAGCGAGCTGGCGACCGACAAGTACGAAGGCGCGCGCGAGCGGGTGCGGGCGTATTTCAACGCCGCCTCGACGCACGAGATCATCTTCACCCGCAACGCCACCGAAAGCATCAATCTCGTGGCGCACAGCTTCGTGCGCCCCAGGCTGCGGGCCGGCGATGAGGTGATCATCTCGGCGATCGAGCACCACTCGAACATCGTGCCGTGGCAGCTCGCGTGCGAAGCCGCCGGCGGAACGCTCCGGGTCGTCCCGGTCGACGACCGCGGCGATCTGCGGCTCGACGAGTTCGAGCGCATGCTCGGCCCGCGGACGCGCCTCGCCGCGATCACCCACATGTCGAACGCGCTTGGCACGGTCGTGCCCGTCGACGAAGTGACACGAATCGCGCACGCGCACGGAGTGCCCGTGCTCGTCGACGGATCGCAGGCCGCCTACCATATGCGGGTCGACGTCCGCGCGCTCGACTGCGACTTCTACGCGGCGACCGGGCACAAGCTGTACGGCCCGACCGGCATCGGCGTGCTGGTCGGAAAAGAAACCCATCTCGACGCGATGCCCCCGTTTCTCGGCGGCGGCGACATGATCCGTTCGGTTACCTTCGAGCGCAGCACGTGGAACACGCTGCCGCACAAGTTCGAAGCCGGGACGCCGCACATCGCGGGGGCCATCGGCCTCCATGCCGCGCTCGACTATATCCAAAGCGTCGGGTTCGACCCCATCGCCGCGCACGAGCACGATTTGCTGGAGTACGGGACGTCCGTGCTCGAGACCATTCCGGGGTTGCGCATCATCGGGACGGCCCGCCGCAAGGCGAGCATTCTCTCGTTCGTCATGGACGGCCTCCATCCGCACGATATCGGCACGATTGTCGATCGCGAGGGTGTGGCGATTCGCACGGGTCATCACTGCGCGCAGCCGGTGATGGAGCGCTTCGGCGTGCCGGCGACGGCGCGTGCGTCGCTCGCGATGTACAACACGCGGCAGGAGCTCGACACGCTCGGGCGCGCCCTCGAGAAGGTGAGGCAGGTGCTCGGCTGATGGCCGACCTCAACGATCTCTATCAGGAAGTCATCCTCGACCATAACCGCCGGCCGAGGAATTTCCACGAGCTGCGCGGCGCCAGTCACGTGGCCGAGGGCTACAACCCGCTCTGCGGAGATCGACTGACGCTCTACCTCAGGATCGAGAATGGCGTCATTCTCGACGCGGCGTTTCAGGGCAGCGGATGCGCGATCTCGAAGGCGTCGGCGTCCCTCATGACCGACGCGCTGAAGGGACGCACCGTCGCGGACGCGACGCGGCTGTTCGATCGCTTCCACCGGATGGTGACGACGACGCCGGACGAGCCGGTCGAGGATCTGGGAAAACTCTCCGTCCTCGCCGGCGTGCGTGAGTTCCCGGTGCGCGTGAAATGCGCGAGTCTGGCGTGGCACGCGTTCAAGGCCGCGCTCGATCGCGAGAAGAACGTTACGACTGAGTAGGCCGAACAACAGCTCATGAATGAACTGCCGATGATTCCCGAATCGCCAGCGCCCGCGCCGGAGCCCACGCACGAAACGGACGCGCTCGTGGCCGACCCGGAGACAACCGATCGGCTGCGCCCGGCGATCCAGGCGGCGCTGAAGAAGGTGTACGATCCGGAAATCCCGGTCGACATCTGGGAGCTCGGCCTCGTCTACGACGTGTTCGTCACGAGCGACGCCGTCGCGGCGATCCGGATGACGCTGACGGCGCCCGCGTGCCCGGCGGCGCAGGTGCTGCCGGGACAGGTGGCGAACGCGGCGCGATCGGTTCCGGGCGTTGCCGACGCGCGCGTCGACGTTGTCTGGGAGCCCGCGTGGACGCGCGACCGCATGTCCGACGCGGCGAAACTGCAGCTGGGCCTCTGGTAAAAGGCGTGTGAGGAGCGAGCGAGCCACGCGAACGGAGCGAGCCGGCGAAGCGGCGAGCGAGAGAGCGGGTGAGGGGGTCCGGCGGGGCGAAGCCCCCCGGTAAACGATGCTGCGACTCTCGAAGAAAGCCGATTACGCGCTGATGGCCATGAAGCACCTGGCCGTGAAGACGGGGTCTGTCCCGGCGGATGCGTCCACGAGCGCGCGCGAAATCGCCGAGCGGTACGACATCCCCATCGAGCTTCTCGCGAAAGTGCTGCAGCAGCTCGCGCGCTGCAATCTGCTCACATCGCACCAGGGCACGCGCGGCGGCTACACGCTCGCGAGGCAGCCCGCCGCGATTTCCGTGGCCGACATCATTCAGGCGATCGACGGCCCGCTGACCGTCACCGCCTGCTCGACCGACGACGATGATTGCGATCAGTTCGAAAAGTGCAACGTCCGCGATCCCCTCTGGCGGATCAAGGATCGGATCCTGAGCGCGCTCGCGACGTGCACGCTGTCCGAGATCGCGTCGGAGCCGGTACCGCCGGAGTCCGACGTCATGCCGCTCGCGTTGACCAAAACCGCGCGGCCCCGGGAGCGCGAATGCTGAATCCAGAGCGGCCCATCTATCTCGATTTTCACGCCACGACCCCCGTCGATCCGCGAGTGCTCCAGGAGATGCTTCCGTACTTCACCGAGCGTTTTGGCAATCCGCACAGCAAGCAGCACGCGTGGGGATGGCAGGCGCGCGACGCCGTCGAGGCCGCGCGGAGCCGGGTTGCAGCGCTCATCAACGCGAGCCCGTCCGAGATCGTGTTCACCAGCGGGGCGTCCGAATCGAACAACCTCGCGATCAAAGGCGCCGCGGCCGCTCACCAGGCGCGGGGCCGCATCGTCACCGCGGCGACCGAGCACAAGTCGGTGCTCGACGCGTGCCGGCGTCTCGGCGAACGCGGCTTTGACGTCGTCATCGTGGGCGCGCGGCGGGATGGCCTGATCGATCTGGAGGCGCTCGCGCGCGCCGTGACGCCGGAGACGATCCTCGTCTCCGTTATGGCGGCCAACAACGAAATCGGGACGCTGCAGCCGCTGGCCGACATCGCCGCGATCGCGCATCGTCAGGGCGCGCTGTTGCACACCGACGCGGCGCAGGGAGCGGGCAAGATTCCGATCGACGTGCGCGCAATGGACATCGATCTGCTTTCGCTCACCGCCCACAAGATCTACGGTCCGAAGGGCAGCGGCGCGCTGTTCATCCGGCGGCGCCAGCCCCGGATCGCGCTCGAGCCGCAGATCGACGGCGGGGGACAGGAAGCCGGGATCCGCTCGGGTACCCTCAATGTGCCAGCCATTGTCGGCCTTGGACGCGCGGCCGAGATCTGCCGGCTGGAAATGGCCGAGGAGAGTCGAAGACTGGCGGCGCTGCGCGACGCGCTGCTTGCGGGACTGCGCGGGCGGCTCGACGGCGTGGTCGTGAACGGCGCGCTCGATCGCCGGCTGCCGCATAATCTCCACGTGAGCTTTGCCGGCGTCGACACCGAACCGCTCCTGACGGCGCTCGGCGACATCGCGGTGTCGACGGGATCGGCCTGCAGCTCAGGCAGCCAGAAGCCGTCCCACGTGCTCGAAGCGATCGGCGCCGTCGGTCCCGGAGGAGGCGCGTCCATCCGCTTCGGTTTAGGCCGCTCGACAACGCGCGACGAAGTCGACTATGCCATCGATCGCGTGTCGACGATCGTCACGGCGCTTCGCAAGACGGCGCAGGGCGCCGGCGTCAAGGCGTAGGCCGGCTTAAGGACCCTACGCCCTGCGCCCTCACGGTCGCATGAGGCTGTAGCACAGCAGCCCCAGCACGATCCCGGTAATCACGACGTAGCGTCCGTTTTTCTCGAGGGCGAATTCCACCAGAGAGAAGACGACCCGCGAAATCGGCGTCGCGATGAGCAGCAGCACGCCGAGCTCGATGACGCTGCGGCCGTTGAACGCGAACGCGCCTCGCACGATGCCGGAAATGCTTCGAAGACTCTCCGGCTCGCCTTTGAATTGGCGGTAGGCGACGGCCGCCGAGGCATGGCGCGCCAGATACGCGATCCCGCCCAGCCCGACGACGGCCGCCGCGAGGAGCACGCCGCCGCGTAGGACGATCCCGAGCGCCAGCCGCATCTGACGCTCGTGCGCGCTGTCGCGACGCTCGTCGGCCGTGACCGCTTCGTCTGTCATCCCATCCTCCCCGTCGCGCCGCTGTAGAGCATTTCGATCGCCAGCCCCACGATCACCCACGTGAATATCAGCCGCAGCCGCTCGACTTTCGCGCCTGTCAGGATGCGCGCACCCGTGAGCGATCCCATGAGCACGCCGAGGATGACCGGCATCGCCACGCCCGGATCGATATAGCCGCGCCGGAGATAGATGCCCGCGCTCGCGGCCGCGGTCACGCCGATCATGAAATTGCTCGTCGTCGTGGAGACCTTGAACGGCAGCTTCATCGCGCGGTCCATGGCGAGCACTTTCACCGCTCCCGATCCGATTCCGAGCAGACCCGACAGGACACCCGCGACGTACATCAGGCCGAACCCGCCGCCGACGTTCTGCACGTGATACGGCATCGGCCCGTCGGGCGTCGGCAGCGAATCGTCAAGCTGAAGAACGCGCGCGAGCCGCGCCTCGGGCCCGAGATAGCCGTGCGGTACCGCGTGATGGTGCGAGAGGTAGGCGGAATACAGCAGCACGCACCCGAAAATGATCGCGAGCGCCCGCGTCGGCACGTGCGGCGCGAGCAGCGCGCCGCTCAGCGCGCCGAACGTGGTCGCGATCTCGAGGAACATCCCGAGGCGGATGTTCGTGAAACCCTCACGCACGTATGCCGAGGCCGCGCCCGACGAGGTCGCGATCACCGACACGAGCGACGCGCCGATGGCGTAGCGGATGTCGACGTGAAACGCGAGGACGAGCAGCGGGATGATGACCACGCCGCCGCCGAGGCCCGTGAGCGCGCCGACGAGTCCGGCTGCCAGCGCGCCGACGAGGATCGCGCCGGTGAATACGAGGACCGTCATGCGGAGCGGGATTCGCGCGGAGACGTCATGACTCGTGGGCGAGCGTACCGCACGGCTCCGCCGCTGCGCAACACGGCCGCCGCGTCTCCGGCGCGCTGTTTGCGTCGGATTCACCCGTTCCAGGATTTGATGCGGTTCTACACATCAAGGAGGTCAGTCATGACGGACAAAAAAACTGATATGGCGACGCGCCAGCAGAACGGTATCGGCCATCGGGATGCCGCGCGCTTCGGAAATTCGTACGATGTCGTCGATCAATTCGCCGACGAGATCGAGCGCATCTTTGGCGACTTCGGCTTTGGCCGCAACGGGATCGTGCCTCGCGGGCGGAGCGGTGTGTCGCGAAGTGCCGCGAGCGGCATCTGGACGCCCCAGATCGAGGTGCGACAGCGCGACAACGAACTGGTCGTCCGCGCCGACCTGCCTGGCGCCAAGAAGGACGACATCTCGGTCGAGGTCGGCGAAGACGCCCTCACGATCTCAGGCGAGCGCAGCCGGGAAAACTCGGGCGAGCACGAAGGTGTGTATCGATCCGAGCGCGTCTATGGCGCCTTCTACCGGACGATTCCGCTTCCCGATGGCGCGATGACGGATCAGGCCAAGGCGTCCTTCCGTGATGGCGTGCTCGAGATCACGATGCCCGCGCCGCCGCAATCGACGCGCAGCCGGCGGCTCGAGATCCAGGAATCGCAGACGTCCAATAAGCCGCAGGAATCCAAGAAGTAGTGCCTGGCCGGCAGGTCAGGCGTGCAACTCGCGCCTGACCTGCAGCAGGTGGACGAGGTACGAGCGGGTCACAACTCCGGCGAGGTGTCCGTTTGTGATGACCGGCACCTGATTGATGTTTTCCCGTCCCATCAGCTCGAGCGCCTCGCGCGCGGACACGTCCGGCGAGAGCGGATGCAGTACCTGCAGCGGCCGCATCACCTGCGCCACCGTCGTCCGGTCCCAGTTTTCGCGCGGTACGTGCTTTACTTCGTCAGGAGTAATAAGGCCGAGGATGTGGTCGTCTCTGGCCACGGCGAAACAGTTCGATGTGAGCCTGAGCAGCTCGTCATCCACGAACCGCCGGAGCGTGGTGTCTGGATCGATGGTCGCGCACTGCCGCGCCATGACGTCCGCGACGCGCACGCCGCGCAACGCCGACGACACCTCGGCCATGGCGTAGTAGGCCTGTGCGCTCTCCAGCAGAAACCAGCCGACGATCGCGATCCATAGCCCGCCGAAGTCGCCGCGGAGGATCAGGGCGAAGAGTCCGGCCGCGATAAAGGCGAACGCGACGACCTGGCCCACTCGGGCCGCGGTGCGCGTTGCGCGGTTGGCATCGTGCGTGAACTGCCACACGACTGCCCGAAGCACGCGGCCTCCGTCCAGTGGAAATCCCGGTATCAGATTGAACAGGCCGAGCGCGACGTTGATGTAGGCGAGCCAGCCAAGAACCGCCGCAAGGGCGGACGGCGTTGCGGGATGCGCGCCGAGTCCGGCTGCCGCCGCGCCCCCGCGGCACGCGGCGCCGATGATGAGACTGGTGATCGGCCCGACAATCGCGATCCAGAATTCCTTGCCGGCGATGACGCCTCTTTCTCGATCTGGGAGACGCCGCCCAGCGCGAAGAGCGTGATCCCCCGCACGGGCACGCCACTCATCCGTGCGACAGTGGAATGCGCCAGCTCATGGAGCACGATCGAGACGAAGAACAGCGCGGCCGTGACAACTGAAAGTCCCCACACCATGCCGGTCGACCAGGCGGGATTGATCGATGCGAACTGCGCCGTGAGCGACAGCGCGATGAGCCAGGCCAGAATGAACCAGCTGTAATGGAGTCCGACGGGAACGCCGAACCACCGTCCGAGTGGAATGCTCGCTTTCATTCACAGAGTCACCGCACTTTTCGTGCCAAAGGTGCCAGCCATCTTTGATCCGCACGCATGAACTACACTTTGCGGATGCCTCAGCGCATTACGGTCGCTCATAGTCCGGACTCGGACGATGCGTTCATGTTCTACGGTCTCGCGTCGGGCGCCATCGATACCGGCGGCATCGAAATCGATCAGGTCCTCTCGGATATTGAAACGCTCAACCAGGCGGCGTTCGATGGGAAGTACGAGGTGACGGCGGTCTCGTTTCACGCCTTTGCGCATCTCACTGACAAGTACGCGCTGCTGCCGCACGGCGCCAGCATGGGCGATCGGTACGGGCCGATCGTTGTCGCACGCCAGGACGGCGCGCCCGCGCGCGGCGAAAGAGGCGTGAAAGGGAAGACGGTCGCCATTCCTGGCACCCTGACGACGGCGTATCTGACGCTCCGCATGTACGAGCCGGATTTCGCGCCAGTCGTCGTGCCGTTCGATCAGATCGAGGCATTCGTCAAAGCCGGAAACGCCGATGCGGGCTTGCTCATTCACGAAGGGCAGCTCACATATGCCGAGAACGGATTGCGCAAGGTTGTCGACCTCGGCGAGTGGTGGGCCGATCGCACCGGCGGGTTGCCGCTTCCGCTCGGCGGCAACATCATCCGCCGCGATCTCGGCGCCGAGACGATCCGGAAGGTGTCGAAGCTGCTGCGCGACAGCATCGCGTACGCGCTGGCGCACCGGAAGGAAGCCGTCGAGTACGCGCAGCAGTTTGGACGCGGGCTCGACAAGGAGCGGACCGACGCGTTCGTCGGCATGTACGTGAACGACCTGACGCTCGGCTACGGCGAGCGCGGCCGCAAAGGCGTCGAGCGTCTGATGAGCGACGCGTTCGAGAAGGGGCTCATTCCCGCTCGGGTCAACGTGGAGTTCGCGGCTTAACCAATTGGCGATTGGCGATTGCCGAATGCCGATCGACGCAATGGCGATTGGCGATTGGTGATCGACGGATTGGCGATTGGCGATTTGATTGGCGAATGCCGGCCGCCGATTCGATTGTCGATTGTTGGCCGCCGATTCGATTGGCGAATGTTGGCTGCCGATTCGATTGGCGATTAACCCGTTTGCAGACGCGGATTGAGCGAGTCAGCAGCAATTCGCATCGGCAATCGGCAATCGGCAATCGGCAACCCGGAATTCTGCAATCGGCAATTTGCAATCTGCACCGGTCTGCAATCGGCAATCTCAAATCGATCGCCAATCGACAATCCGTCGATCAACAATCGCCAATCGACAATCCGTCGATCGCCAATCGGCAATCGGCAGTCGCCAATGATGACCCTGCTCCTCCTTTTCGTCTCGGGGCTCTTCTTCGCGGCGTGGCCGCACGCGATGCGTGAGTCGGGCCTGTCGGCCGCTCCGTCGCTGCTGATGTACGGCGGTGCGGCGTTTCTTGGCGGGCTGGTCTGGATCGCCGTGTCGCGGACCGGCGCAGAGCTGCACGGCCGGGCGTTCCATTTCGGTCTGACGGCCGCCTGTCTGAACGCTTTCGGCTTCGTGGCCTTCGCCTACGTCTTCACGCGCCGTACGCGCGCGCAGCTCGCGGAAGACGTGATGGTGCTGCTCATCATCCAGGTGGCGTTGAACGCGGCGTGGTCGGCGTATCAGTCGGGCACCATCAGCTGGCGCCTGGCGCTCGGCACGATCACGGCTGTCCTCACGATCTTCCTGCTGCGATAACGGCCATCGCCCATCGCCCATCGGTCCTCGACCATCGCCCATCGGTCCTCGGTCCTCGGCCATCGGTCCTCGGCCATCGCGGCTTGGCATTTGACACGGTTGTCCGAGTTCCATAGACTTCTATGTGAATGCGCCATCGCCGCAAGCCCGACGCCCTGCAGGGTACACTCGACCTTCTTGTTCTCAAGACCCTTTCCCGCGGTCCGCAGCACGGCTACGGAATCGCGAGCTACGTCCAGACCGTGTCCGACGAGGCGCTGCGCGTCGAGGAAGGATCGCTCTATCCGGCGCTCCATCGGATGGAACAGTCAGGCTGGATGTCCGCGGAGTGGCAGGTCACGGAAAAGAACCGCCGCGCACGCGTATACCGGCTGACCCGCATCGGCCGCACGCGCCTTGCCAACGAGCAGGACAAGTGGATGAACCTGACCATCGGCGTCGGCAAGATTCTTCGCGCGACGTAGGCGATCAGAAGGGAGCGAACGATGGGCACGCTCAAGCGGCTGCGCGCGACGCTGTTTCCAACACGCTCCGACCGTGAGTTCGCCGACGAAGCGCGCTTTCATCTCGACGAGCTGATCGATCGCTACGTCGCCGACGGGATGTCGCCCGCCGCCGCGCGCCTCGCCGCCGAACGCCGCCTCGGCAATCTTCCCCCGCTGCGCGAGCGGATGCGCGATGCCGACACGTACCGCTGGCTGAGCGACATCGCCCAGGACCTCCGCTTCGCGGTTCGCACGCTGGCGCGGCAGCGCGCGTTCACGATCGTCGCCGTCTTGACGCTCGCACTGGGTATCGGCGCGAACACCGCGATGTTCACCCTGTTCGACGCCATCCTGCTCCAGCAGCTTCCCGTACGCGATCCGTCGCGCCTCGTGATGTTCGCCGACGGCAGCGGCGAAGGCACGTCGACCGGCTCGCCGCCGACCGGGCACTGGCAGCTGTTCTCAATGGACGTCTACCGCCGCCTTCGCGACCAGCCGCTCGGATTCGAATCGCTGGCCGCCGTCAGGAGCGGTGAATCGCCGGTTCTGGCGCGCACATCGTCGCAGTCGAACGGCACGCCGCCGCTGCGTGCGCAGGTGCACCTCGTCTCGGGCAATTTCTTTTCGACGCTCGGCGTCGAGGCTGCGGTTGGACGCACGCTGACGCCGGCGGACGATGCGCCGAATGCCGCGACGGCGGCCGTGATCAGCAATTTGTTCTGGCGCACGCGCCTTCATTCGGATCCGTCGATCGTCGGATCGACCATCATCCTGAACCGCACCTCGTTCACGGTCGTGGGCATCGCGCCGGCTGAATTCTTCGGAGAACGCATCCGGCGACCGCCCGATTTCTGGGTTCAGCTCGCGTACCAGCCGC
>JBOGIZ010000841.1:0-10156 GCA_050747805.1 Vicinamibacterales bacterium
GGGTGCCGACGCGAGCGAGCGCCGCGAGCGAGCCACCGGCGCGGAGGGAGCCGGGCGCAGCCGGCGAGCGAGCGACGGTGTGGGGGAGTCCGAGTGGCGACGCCCCTCGGATAATTAATGCGTGACCGTATCCGTCCCGCTGACGGGAATGCCGCACACGGTCCCCGTGTAGTTGACCGCGATCTGGGTGCTCGTCGAATCGATCGTGGCCGTGTTGTTGTTGAACGTGAACGGGCAATTCACGCCGCCCTGGCCCACCAGACCAGTGGCGCTCCAGGTGATCGTCGATCCCGAGAGCGCGCCGCTGCCCGAGCCCGTGACGTTGATGTTGCCGGCGCACGTCGCGGCGAAAGTGACGTTGGCCGACGAGGTGGTCACCGGCGTCACGGTGTAGGTCAGGTTGCCGCAGCCGGCCGGCGGCGTGGATGCCGCTGCGGACTGCCAGGTCCCTGCAAACGCGGTAATCGCCACGCTCGGCCCCGAGGGCGTCGAGGTCGACGTCGGCGACGTGGGCGTGGTCGATGACGAGCTTGGCGTCAGGCTCGAAAGTAAATCACAGCCGGCGGCAAGCGTGCATGCGAGCGCGACCGCGACGGCCAGATGGTACTTGGCTTTCATGTTTCCCCTATCGGTTCGTCTTGCACAAATCTGCAGAGGCGATATGATCCCATGCTTTATGGCGTTCGAAGGCGTCTATTCTCTTCTCCCTACGGCCTTTAGCGATGCAGGCGAGCTCGACCAAGGACGCCTGCGTCATGTCGTGGACCTCTTCACCACCAAGGACGTCCATGGACTGGCCGCTCCCGGCGTCGCGGGCGATGTCGCGCGCCTCGACGACCGCGAACGTTCGGCCGCGCTCGAAACTGTGATCGCCACGGCCGCGGGCTCGTTCCCGATCGTTGCCGGCACGACCGCGGAAGGAACGCGCAGCTGCATCGCGTACTCGCGGCAGGCGAAGGACTTGGGAGCGTCGGCCGTGATGACCAGTCCGCCTCGCATGGCCAAGCTCACCTCCGGTGCCGCGGTGCGCCATTACAAAGCGCTTGCCGACGCCCCGCTCGCGTGTCCGACGCAGAAAGGTCTCGAATGGATCTCGGTCTGAAAGGCAAGGTCGCGATGATCGCGGGGGCGAGCCGCGGGCTTGGATTCGCTGTCGCGGAGGCGCTCGCGCGCGAAGGCGCCGTGGTCTCGATCTCGTCGAGCAATCAAGCGTCGATCGACGAGGCGGCGAAGAAGCTCACGGGCGCCGGCACGCGCGTGCTCGCGACGGCGGTTGACGTCCGGAACGCCGATCAGATCGCCGCGTGGACCAAGAAAACCGCCGATCAGTGCGGCGGGGTCGATCTGCTGCTGACCAACGCCGGGGGGCCGTCCGCCGGCGCGTCGCTGTCATTCGACGACGCCGCATGGCAGAACGCGATCGATCTGCTGTTCTTGAGCACGCTGCGGATGGTCCGCGGGGTCGTTCCGCTCATGAAGCAGCGCGGCGGCGGGGCGATCCTGATGTCCACCTCCTCCTCCGTCAAGGAGCCAATCGCGAGTCTCGCGCTCTCGAACGTCGTCCGTTCGGCCGTCTCGTCGCTGGCGAAGACGCTCTCGATCGAGCTGGCGCCGGATAAGATTCGCGTGAATCAGATCGTCCCCGGGCGCATCGACACCGCGCGCGTGCGGCAGCTCGATGAAATCGCCGGCAAGCGGCAGGGAGTGACGCCGGAGCAGGCCAAGACGAAATCGATCGCCAACATTCCGATGGGACGCTACGGCGAGATCGAGGAATTCGGGAGAACCGGCGCGTTTCTCCTGTCGGACGCGGCGTCGTACATCACAGGGGCAACAGTGCAAGTGGATGGCGGACAGATGAAGAGCGTTTTTTGAGGAGCGGTGGATGTCTTTGATGCGCAAAGTGCTGCTGGCGGGATCCACGTCGCCGTGGCTGCGGCAGCAGGCGACGAAACGGAAATTCGTGCGGAAGTCGGTGACGAAGTTCATGCCCGGCGAGAAGATCGACGACGCGATTACCGCGGCGGCGGCGTTGAAGCCCGAACGCATCAACACGATCCTGACGCGCCTGGGCGAGAACCTGACGAAGCTCGAGGAGGCCGCAGAGGTCACGCAGCACTACCTCGACGTCCTCGATCGCGTGCAGCGCGCGGGCATCGACGCGCAGATTTCGGTCAAGCCGACGCAGCTCGGGCTCGACCTCGACGCCGCCGTCTGTCAGCGCAATCTCGATCGCATTTGCGAAAAAGCCGAACGGCTTGGCAACGTGCCCGTCTGGATCGATATGGAGAGCTCGCCGTACGTCGACCCGACGCTAACGCTGTATCGCAAGAGCAAGGAGCGCTATCGCGGCGTCGGCGTGGCCCTCCAGGCATATCTCTATCGCACGGCCAAGGACATCGACAGCCTGATTCCGCTCGGTCCCGCGATCCGCATCGTCAAGGGCGCGTACCTCGAGCCGCCCGACGTCGCCTTTCCGAAAAAATCTGACGTCGACGAGAATTTCTACAAACTCTGCTGCCGGCTGATGGCGGACGATGCGCAGAAGACCGCGACGCTGCTGCACATCGCGACGCACGACGTGACGCTCGCCGATCGCCTGGCCGCGTTCATCGATCAGCAGAAGGTGCCCTCGTCGGCCTACGAGTACGCGATGCTGTACGGCATTCAGCGCGGACAGCAGAAGCGCCTCGCCTCGAGCGGCCGGCGGCTGCGCGTGCTGATCAGCTACGGCGAGTACTGGTTCCCTTGGTACATGCGTCGGCTCGCGGAACGGCCCGCCAACGTCACGTTCGTTCTGAGGAATATGATCGGCGGCTAGCTGATTTCCGAACGCGACCACTTCCAATTCCTCGAGGCGCCCTATTTGATCCCCTCTGGATCGAACCGGACGCCTTGGGTCGTTGGCCGTGGGTCGTTTGGGAGTTATTCCGTCGAGTGTTCTTCCCGGCGGACTTCCATCCGCGCGTCGTCGGCCGCGGCGTCGTCGATCCGATCGAGGCGCCGCCGGCGTGCCGCTTCGTTGAGCTCGTCCTCAGAATTGAGCGGCGCGTCTCCGTCCACGCGAGCGCTCGCTTCAGGATCGTCCTGGTTCGCGTAGCGATCGCTCCTGCCGAAGGTGTCGTCATGCCGCAGCGCGTCGCCGTCTGGCTGCGTCGCGTCTCGGCCGGGCTCATCCGGTTATCAGCCATCAGAATTCACCAACTCACCAATTGACCAATTCAATTCACCAATTCACCACCAATTCAATTCACCAACTCACCAATTCACCAATTGGCCTGCACTCCCCCTGCCCGGATGTTGCATCATGGTTCCTCATGAACGCAATCGTGGTCGAGCCTGGCGTCAGCAACAGCATCCAGATGCGCACCATGCCGGATCCCGTGATGAGCGCGGATCAGGTCGCGGTGAGAATGATCCGGGTCGGGTTGTGCGGAACCGACAGCGAGATCAACCGCGGACTGTACGGGAAGGCGCCCGACGGGGAGCAGTTCCTGATCCTCGGCCACGAGAACTTCGGGGTGGTCGAAGACGTCGGACGCGAGGTGGCCGGCTTTGCGGCCGGGGATCTGGTGGTCTCGACGGTCCGCCGGCCGTGCGGCGTCTGCCCGCAGTGCGCGGCGGGCGAAAGCGACATGTGCAGCAGCGGGCAGTACACCGAGCGCGGCATCATGCGGCGCCACGGTTTCATGGCCGAGCGTTACGTCGAGCATCCCGTCTATCTGAATAAAATTCCACCGGAGATCCGCGATATCGCGGTGCTCCTCGAGCCGATGTCGATCGTCGAAAAGGGCGTGGAGCAGGCGTTTCTCCTGCAGCGGCGATTCTCGTGGACGCCCCGCGCGGGTATGGTCCTCGGCGCCGGACCGGTTGGACTGCTGGCAGCGGCCGTTCTCCGCAGGCGCGGCCTCGAAACGACCGTGGTCGGCCGGGAAGAGACGTCGGACCTTCGCGCGCAGATTGCCACGCAATTGGGCGCGAAGTACATCAGCGTTGCCACCAGGCCGCTGGCCGATGTTGTCACGGACACCGGTTTTCCGGACCTGATCGTCGAAGCGACCGGCAACGCCGGCGTCGCTTTCAGCGCCATGAGCCTGCTGGCGCTGAACGGCGTGCTCTGTCTGCTGAGCGTGACGGGCGGCCACGCTGAAAGCGACGAGCCGATCGACGTCATCAACCAGCGTCTCGTCCTCGGCAATCGGGTCGTGTTCGGGAGCGTGAACGCCAACAAGCGGCATTTCCAGCACGGCGTCGAGGATTTCGTCGCGATTGAAAAGGCGTGGCCCGGCGCGCTGCAACGGATGCTGACCGACCGGATTCCCTGGGAGCAGCACCGGCGCTGGTTCACCGAGCGCGGAAGCGGCATTAAAGCGACCCTCGAGATCGGCCGATAGATCTCTGTTCCGAACCGGCGCAATTGTTCCAGAACGGGACAAGTTGTACAAGCCGCTGCGAAACCAACCTTTTACAGCAAAATTCGGCGCCAGACCGTCGATCGCCGGTCCAGAACGGAACAAACTGTGCCGTGGGCCGCTCTGACCGTCGATCCGGACTGTCAGCTTGTAACGACCTTAAAACAAACCGCTTAACGTCAAGCGCGCTCCGAGCGAGCTCATGGGAGCGATCCTTGCTCAGCCGAAGACCGCCACCATTCTGGGACAGGACAAGAACATATGAAACGGCTGCTCCTCACGCTCCCGCTCGTGCTCATGGCTGTCGGGACGCCGGTCCATACCGGCCAACAGTCGCCATCGGTTTCGAGCGATCTGAAGCATCATCCATCCGCGCCGCACACGCATCGGATCATCGTCCAGGGCGACGATCCCGCGCTGGACGGATTGCTCGGCTTGCGTCTCGGTGTGCTGCATCGCCGCGTCAGCGGCGCGCTGGCGCTGGAAGTGACCGACGCGCAGCTCGATGCCCTCGAGCACAATCCGCAAGTCACCCACATCTCGGGCGACTTGCCCGTCTTCGCGCACGCCACCACCTCGCCCGCCGCCGTCACGAATCAGGTCACGCAGGCCACATCGGTGTGGAAGGGGAAGCCGGGTCTGCTCGGTCTTCTCGGAACACCCGGCTACTCGGGAACGGGCGTTGGCGTGGCTGTCCTTGACTCAGGCATCGCGCCGCATACGGCGCTTGGCAGCCGCGTTGTCGCACACGTGAACTTCGTGTCGACTGAGCCGGGCGTCACTGGCGATCCGTTCGGTCATGGGACGCATGTCGCCGGCATCGTCGCCGGCAGCACGACCGCAGCGACCAAAGTGACGAATCAATTCGCCGGCGGCAGCGCGCCAGCGGCCACTCTCATCGATGTGCGCGTGCTGGGCTCGGATGGGTCCGGCTTGACGAGCGACGTGATCGCGGGCATCAACTGGGTGATCGCGAACAAGGCGAGGTACCACATCCGCGTTCTCAACCTGTCGCTCGGCCATCCGGTGACCGAACCGGCCGCGACGGATCCGCTCGTGCAGGCGGTGGAGCAGGCCGTCACCGCAGGCATCACGACCGTCGTCTCGGCCGGCAACTACGGCATGACGCTGACGGGCGCGCCGGAACTCGGCGGCATCACGTCGCCGGGCAATGCGCCCGACGTGATCACGGTTGGCGCCATCGATACGAACTACACCACTTCGACCTCCGACGATGTGGTGGCGCCGTACAGCTCGCGCGGTCCGGCGGAGTACGACACGGCCGTGAAGCCGGACCTCGTGGCGCCTGGCACGCACATCGTCTCGTGCGAAGTCCCGGGCTCATATCTGAGCGTTACGTATCCGTCATGGCACGTCGCTGGCAGCGGCACCAACGCGTACATTCGCCTGTCGGGCACGAGCATGGCGACCGCGGTCGTCAGCGGCGGCGCAGCGTTGTTGCTGAATGCGGTGCCGTCAATGTCGCCGGCGCAGGTGAAACTCGCACTCCAGATGGGCGCGCGCTTCATGCCGCAGGCGGGGTTGATCGCGGGCGGCGTGGGGAGCGTGAATTTCGAGCAGTCGCTGACGCTCGCGCACGGCGGCCTGTTGAGCTCGCTCCTCAATACGCTCACGAGCCTGCTCGGCGTCAGCTCCGGCGCGACGTACCGTGACAAGGGCACCCTCATCGACGGAATCTACAACCGCAGCGGGATCCATCTGCTGGATCTGAGCGCGCTGCTCGGGCTGCTCGGCAATCCCACCACCGAGCCGTACGGCGTGCTCGAACTGGCGGGGACGTCGAATCCGCTCGGGTCCTCCGCGTCCAACTACATCGTCTGGGGCAATGTGTCGCAGTGGTCGAACAGCTACTACATCGTCTGGGGGAACTCGATTCAGTCGCCGGACGGCCAGTACATCGTCTGGGGCAATGACGATGTGAGCGATTCGAACTACATCGTCTGGGGGAATTCCGTCGGAGGCGGCCACTAACCGATCGTGACCGTCTCCGAGACACCGCCGCGGCCGCCGGCGCCGCTGCTGACGAGGACCTTCATTCCGGTCGTCGTGGCGGCGGGCGTCGGCGTCGTGGCGCACAGCGCGTTCGTGCTCGTGCGATCGACGCTGCCGCCCGAATGGGTGGTGTTCGCGATCCTGACGATCGCGAGCGGCATGCTCACGGTCAAGATCCCCTCGGTCGAAGCGCGATTCTCCATCTCCGAGGCGCTGGCGTTCGCCTCGGTCCTCCTCTACGGTCCCGACGTCGGCGCGGTCATTCTGGCGCTGGACGCGCTGCGCATCTCCGTCCGCTGGAAGATGAATGCGCAGCAGACGGCGTTCAATTTCGCCAACCTCGGCCTGTCGATGTGGCTGTCAGGCACGGCGTTCTTCGCCGCCAGCGGACTCTCTCCGCTCTACCATCACGGCGCGGCGCCCGCGAATGCGCTGTGGTATCTGGCGCTGATGACGCTGGTGTATTTCGCCGTCAACAGCGGCTTGATGGCGACCGTGGTCGGTCTCATGCAGCGGCGGCCGATCCATACGGTCTGGCGCACGCACTATCTCCAGCTGTTGCCAAGCATCGCGGCCGGCGCGTCGGTGGCGATGCTGCTGGTCGTCGCCTTTCGCGAAGTCCAGTTCACTGCGCTCGCGTTGATCGTGCCGGTGCTGGTGATTTCGTATCTCACGGTGCACTCGACGTATGGGCGACTCGAGGACGCGCAGGTCCACGTCGCCGACTTGAACCGGCTGCTGCTCTCGACGGTCGAGACGCTGGCGACGGCGATTGATGCCAAGGACGAAGTGACGCACGATCACGTGCGCCGCGTCCAGCAAGGCGCGATGGCGCTTGCGCGCGAGATCGGCATGACGGACGCGACCGCGCTGAAGGCGCTCGAGGCCGCCGCGCTCCTCCACGACACCGGAAAGATCGCGATCCCCGAGCACATTCTGAACAAGCCGGGGCGTCTCACCCCCGCGGAGTTCGAGAAGATGAAGCGGCACGCGCCGATTGGCGCGCAAATCCTCTCGTCGATCGAATTTCCGTATCCGGTCGTGCCGATCGTCCGTCATCACCACGAGAACTGGGACGGCACGGGGTATCCCGACGGCGTGAAGGGCGAAGCCATTCCGCTCGGCGCACGCATCCTTTCGGTGGTCGATTGTTTCGACGCGTTGACGTCCGATCGTCCGTACCGCAGGCGGATGACGAACGAACAGGCGCTTCAGATTCTTCGCGATCGGCGCGGCACGATGTACGACCCAACGATCGTCGATCGATTCGTGGCCGTCTACGACCGGATCATGCCCGCGCCCGCCAGCGAACCCCATCCGGCGGCGCAGGCGATCGGCGAAGAGCGGGCGCACGAGCGCGAGGAGGCGACGGCCGATGCGGCGGCGCCCGCGTCTGAGGTCGTGGTCGGGGAAGGCGTGCTCGCGCTCGCGAGTCTGTCGCGTGCGATCGAAGGGCAGGCGCAGCTCTCGGACGTCGGCGCGCTGCTCTGGATGATCGTCCGCCAGGCGATGCCGACCGACGCGATGGCGATCTTCGTGCCCGACGAAGTGCGCGATCACGTGATGCTGCGCTACGCCGCGGGTCTCCACCTGACCGCGTTGCGCAACGTGACCGTACGGATGGGAGGCGGCATCGTCGGATGGGCCGCGGTCAACCGGCGCGGCGCCGTCAATGCCGATCCGGCGATCGATCTCGGTCTGCGCGCGGCGGAGGCCGTCCCGCCGCTCAAGGCCTGCCTGGCGGTACCGCTCGTCGAGAACGACACCGTGATGGCGGTACTCGCGCTCTACGCGCAGACTCCGGGCGCGTTCTCCGACGACCACGTGCGTTTGCTGGACCTGCTCGCGCCGCGCCTGACGTCCGCGCTCGCGGGCGCGCTCGTCGAAGACAGCCACAGCTTCGCGGCATCCCAGTCATCGTCGCTGCGCCTCGTCAAATCGAGCGCGGCCGTCTGATCTCATCCGAAGGGCGTCGTCGCCCCTCGGACTCCCCGCCACTTCGCTCGAATCGCCGGGGACCCCTGCACCCCGGCTGGCTCGCTGCATTCCGCGGCCGATCCGGGCCGCTCCACTCCGCTCGCGCCATCGCGCGCCGCTTCCCGCCTTCGCTCTTCGAGCTGCGGCGAGGCAGGCCGCCGGCGCGCTCCGTTCGCGTGGCTCGCTCGCGACGCTCGCTCGCTTTGTTTATGAGCTGGGTACTCCGCGTATTCCGTGGCCCTACTCGAAGGGCAGCGTCGTCTGCGCGAGAATCGGAATGCGGAGACGTCCCGCGCCGTTGGTCGTAAACAGCGGCTCACGTCCCGTGCGCCCGACGGCTTCGCCGCTGGCGCGGTTGAAAGCGTCAACCAAATCGAGCGATTTCGCGCCGGGGCGCCGCGGGCGCCGAAGCTGCCGCAGCAGCGCGCCGGTAAAAAAGCCGTGGACGCTGTTCTCGCGCGCGCGTCCGTCGGCGGCGCACGAGGCGAGCACGACGGGACGATGGTCGGAATCCGGCCACGACAGGATCGCGTCGTGCAGCCGCTTCACGCGATCGTCCGCGTGGCACGTATCGATCACGATGACACGCTGTTTCGAGTTGTCCGCCGTGTGCAGCGCGGCGAGGATCGGATCGACGTCGAAGAGATGTCCGCTCCAGTACACGAGCAGGAAATCGACGGGGCCGATCGTGGCGCAGTGCGCGAGGTGCCCGTCAACGGCCGCCGGGCAGGCCTGCGCCCCCATGAGACAGCGGTTGCGGTCGGCACGCCAGTAGCCTAACTGCGCGAACGTCCACGACACACCGAAGGCGTCGCGTTCGGCGGACCTGACACTCGCACCGTTCGCCTCGCGGTTCACGCCGATCGAGAGCAGGTGATAGCTGAAATGACGCACGCACGGCGGCCGCCCTCGCCGACAGGAAGCCGTCGTGTAAAGTGTCGGCGCCAGCAGACGCAGCCTTTAATCCAACCTCCAACCTCCAACCTCCAGCCTCCAGCCTCCAGCCTCCAGCCTCTAACCTCCAACCCGACGCGCGTCATCCGCGCGCGAGTCGGACCACCGGCTTCAGCGCGCCGGGCCCATCCTCACCGCGGTAGTAGACGCCTTCTAGAAAGAGGCCAGAGGCGGGCGCCGTCAGCGTCGCGGGAACATCCGAGCGATCCTCCAGCAGGTTCGCCGACTGCGCGGGTGTGAGCTCGCCGCGCCCAACCGCGGCCAGCACACCGGTCAGACGCCGCACCATCCGCCACAGAAAGTGCGAGCCGACGACGCGGATGAGAACAAGATCGCCATCTTCGCCGACCTCCAGCCCCGCTATCAGTACTTTCGTGGACTTCTGATCCGGCTCGTCGGCTGTGAACGACGCGAAGTCTTGAAGCCCGACAAAGGAGGCCGCCGCCTGCCGCATGCGATCGATGTCGAGCGGCTCCTTGATCCACCAGACGTACGGCTTGAAGAGCGCCGTCTTGCGCCGCGCGATCTGATAGAGGTAGCTTCGCGAGAACGCGTCGTGCCGAGCATGAAACCGATGCGGAACACCCTCGACCCCGACGATGCAGATGTCGGACGGCAGGCGATCGTTCAGCTGGTGCCGGAGCGCCCCTGGCTTGATCGATGTGTAGATGTCGAGATGCGCGACCTGGCCGACCGCGTGCACGCCGGCATCGGTGCGTCCCGCGCCATAAAGCTCGAAGTCGCTTCGGCCGGTCGCGTCGCGGATCGCCTTGTCGATCTCTCCCTGCACGGTGCGCGCG
>JBOGIZ010000842.1:0-2848 GCA_050747805.1 Vicinamibacterales bacterium
GATTCGGCGGGCGCGGCGGCGGCCGCGGCGCCGTCACCGGCACGGCGGTCAACATGACCGCGCAGATGCAATACACGCACAGCGACAACAACTCGCTCAACGTCCTGCCGCTCCTCGGCGGCCAGAGCGCCAGCCGCAGCCTCGACCTGCCGGTGAACCTGAACATCCGGCACGGGCGCACGGCGCACATCATCAACGTCCAGTTTTCCGACACCTCGTCGTCGACCACGAACCACTATTCGGGCGTCGAGAACGTGGCAGGCGAAGCGGGCATCCCCGGCGTGGCCACGGACGCGTTCGGGTACGGCG
The DNA here is from genome assembly GCA_050747805.1 of Vicinamibacterales bacterium. Classification (GTDB taxonomy): domain Bacteria; phylum Acidobacteriota; class Vicinamibacteria; order Vicinamibacterales; family 2-12-FULL-66-21; genus JAICSD01. Next base: position 310 of record JBOGIZ010000842.1, read on the forward strand.
TGCCGTCGCTCTCATTCGCGAACTTCAGCGTGCACGACGTCACGCCTTCGAAGCGCACCGACCAGCGGCTGACGACCTCGTACACGTGGACAAGGCCGTGGAAGACCCATCAGCTCAGGGCCGGCGGCGACTTCCGCCTCGATCGATCGAACACCGAGAGCGACGCGAACGCGGCGGGCGCGTTCACCTTCACCGGCCTCTACACGGGCGGTGGCACCGGCATCGTCACGGCGCCGGGACTCGACTTCGCGGACTTCCTGCTCGGGCTGCCGCAGCAGGCGACGGTGCAATACGGACCCGGGAACGTCGAGCTGCGCGACAAGGAGACGAGCGCGTTTTTCCAAGACGACTGGCGCAAGTCGTCGAAGCTGACGCTAAGCCTCGGCGTCCGCTACGAGCTCGTCTTCCCCTACACCGACGCCCAGGGACACATGGTCAACCTCGATCCGTCGCCTGATTTCACGGCTGTGACGCCGGTCGAACCGGGACAGACGGGACCGTTCAACGGCAAGTACCCCGCGGGCCTGATCCGTCCCGACATCAACAACGTCGCGCCGCGGCTTGGCCTGGCCTACCGCATCAAGCCCGGATTCCTCGTGCGCGGCGGCTACGGCGTGAGCTACAACTCCGGCTCGTACTCCACGATCGCGCGCGAGCTGGCGAGTCAGCCGCCCTTTGCGACCAGCAACACCGTGATCGGCACCGCCGTGACGCCGCTGCTGCTGACCAATCCGTTTGTGACGCCGGCCGCGGGCATCCTGAACAACTACGGCATCGATCCGAACTATCAGCTCGGACGGCTGCAGACGTGGAACGTGGACGTCTCGAAGGATCTCACGCAGGCGTGGGCCGTGAGCGGCGGCTATACACGGACGACGGGATCGAATCTCGACATGGTGCGCGCGCCCAACCGCGAGCCGGGCGGCGGACTGCGCATTCCCGACGTGCAGCCGTTCCTCTGGCAGACCTCGCAGGGCATCTCGGTGCTCAACGCCGGCACGGTCCGCCTGCAGCGGCGCATGGTGCACGGCATCGGCGGCATGCTGATCTACACGCGCGCCAGGTCGATGGACAACGCGTCGAACTACGGCGGCGGCGGCACGGTGGTCGCGCAGAACGATCAGGATCTGGCCGCGGAATACTCGCTCTCGAGCTTCAACCGGACGAACCAGTTGACCGGGAACATCTCGTTCGAGCTGCCGTTCGGGCAGAACAAGCCGTGGCTGAACGGCGGCGGCACGTGGGCGGCGATCTTCGGTGGGTGGCGAGGCGCGGCGAATGTCATCTGGGAATCGGGCACGCCGCTGACGCCACGCGTGCTGAACTCGGCGACCGACGTGTCGGGCGGCGTGTCTGGCACGCTCCGCGCGGACTACCTGGGAGGCCCGATTCAACTCTCCGATCCGACGATCGGCGCGTTCTTCAACAAAGCCGCCTTCGCCCCCCCCGCGCCCGGACAATTCGGCACGGCGCAGCGCAACATGATTATCGGCCCTGGCAGCAAGATGCTCAACGGACAGTTCTCGCGCGACATCCGCATGGGAGTGAACCACTCGCTGACGCTGCAGATCCAGGGCACGAACATTCTGAATCTCGTGAATTTCGCGGCGGTGAACACGGTCGTCAATTCGAGCGCCTTTGGCCAGGTGACGAGCGTGGGGCCGATGCGATCGCTCCAATTCAGCTTCCGGTTCCGGTACTGATGAAACGACTGCTCATCATCTCGTTCTCCGCGGCCGTCGCGATGGCCGCCTTTCCGGCCGCCGCGCCGCAGGCGCCCCAAGGCAAGCCCGTCTTCAAACTCAACACGCAAACGGTCTCGGTCGACGTCATCGTCCGCGACAGCTCCGGAAAAGTCGTTCCCGGATTGACGAGGGACGATTTCGAGGTCTCCGAAGACGGCAAACCCGAACAGATCACGAGCTTCGCCTTCGAGCAGATTGCGAACAAGCCCAAGGCCGCGACCGAAACCGCGGACCTGCTCGCGACGGCCGCAACGCGCCTGAAAGAGGAGACGGCGGGTGTGAAGCCGCTCGCCGCGCCGGCGCCGGCGCCCCCGCCCGCGGCCGAAACCCCGAAGCCGATGTCGTCGGAGGAGCTGGCCGGACATCGCCTCATCATCCTGCTGTTCGACATCGCGTCGATGCAGCCAGACGACGTCCAGCGCGCCGTCGATTCGGCGAACAAATACGTGAACACGCAAATGAGCCCCGCGGACATGGTGGCCGTGGCGACCATCAGCACGCAGCTCGACGTGCTGAGCGATCTCAGCAGCGACAAGACGCAGGTGAGCGCGGCGCTCGCCAAGCTTGGCTATACCGACGGCACCGCCACTCCGCCGCCGACGGCCGACACGACCGCGACCGACGAAGCGCAGTCGAGCGACGACACCAGTGCGGAAGACACGTCCGGCCTGGATATGTTCAACAACGACGTGCGCCTGCGCGCGATCAAGACGATTGCCGAATCGCTCGCGCCGATCGACCAGAAGAAGGCGATCCTCTACTTCAGCGCGGGCATGCAGCGCAGCGGCGAGGAC
>JBOGIZ010000843.1:0-2156 GCA_050747805.1 Vicinamibacterales bacterium
GCGCACGGCCATTTCGCGCTCGCGCGTCGTCGCGCGTACCAGCACGATGTTGGCGACGTTCAGGCAGGCCACGATGAGCACCACGCCGGCAAGCCCGAGGAACATCGACGAGATCAGCAGCATCGTGTTGTTCGGATCGGGCTGCGGACGCGAGCGGACTTCGAGATACGCCTGCAGATCGAAATCCTGATCGGTGTCGGGATGCCCCGACGACAGCCGCTGTCCGACCACTTTCATGGCGGCGCCCGCCTGCCGCAGCGTGACGCCGGGCCGGAGCGCCGCGAGCAGCACGAGGCCGCGCCTTCCCCAGTTCTGCATGAAGTCTGCCGGGGACCCTTCGATCGTGAGCATCCCGAGCGGCAGATACGCCTGCGCATCCAAGATGGGATTGGGGCCATGGAAGCCCTCGGGGCCGACGCCGACGATCGTGAACGGTCGTCCATTCAGCAGCACGTGCGTGCCGAGGACGGATGGATCGCCATCGAACCGCGACTTCCAATACGCATAACCCAGGACGAGCACGGGATCCGCGCCCGCGTGATCCCCTTCACCGGGAAGAACCAGGCGGCCGAGCGCCGGCTTCAGGCCGAGCGTGGAAAAGAAATTGCCGCTGACGTAATACGTCATCAGCCGCTTGGCGTGGTGATCGATGCTCAAGCCGTCCAGCCCGATCTGGTACGCCGCGACGCCTTCGAATTGCGCCGTGCTCTGTTCCCGGATTTCGCGATACTCCGGTACGGAGAACTGATTCTGAACGCTGCCATGACGCTGCTGGTACGCCAGCTCGACCAGATCCATGGGCCGCTCGACCGGCAGCGGCCGTAGCAGCAACCAGGACACCATGCTGAAAATTGCGGTGTTGGCGCCGATCCCCAGCGCCAGCGTCAGCACCGAGACGACGGTGAACGCGGGACTCTTCCACAGCAGCCGCACGCCGTGGACGACATCTTGTCGAAGCGCGTTCATCGTTGCTGTGGCAAGACGAACGCGTGAGCGGTGAAGTTCAAAGTCACCGTCAAAAGGGGTTTATGATCCGAAGCATGGCTCGATATGTTCTGCGCGTCAATGGACGAGATCGCGAGATTGACGCCGAGCCGGGCGACAGCCTGCTGTCCGTGCTGCGCTACGACTTCGGGTTGACTGGCAGCCGGTTTGGCTGCGGCGAAGGGCAATGCGGCGCCTGCACGGTGCTGCTCGACGGCGCAGGCGCGCGCTCCTGCGTGACGCGCATCGGCAGCGTCGGGACGAAATCCATCACCACGATCGAGGCGCTCGCCCACGGCGCAGAGCTCCATCCCGTGCAGCAGGCCTTCATCGAGGCCGAAGCGTTCCAGTGCGGGTACTGCACCTCCGGCATGATCATGGCGACAGTTGGCCTGCTGAAAACGAATCCCAACCCCTCCGAACAGGATGTCGCGCGGCTGCTCGATCGCAACGTCTGCCGCTGCGGCACATATCCGCGCATCGTGAAGGCCGTGCGCCTTGCCGCCTCTCGCATGCGCCACACCGGTTCGAGCGCGACAGGAGGGAAGTAATGGCGCCTCCTCTCGAACCCGAGCGGTACGAGTTGTCCGAACCGCGGCGGTACCTGTTCGAAGTCGATCGCCGCGATTTTATCCGTCTCTTCGGCGGCGGTCTCCTCATCGTCGTGACGGCGTCCGATCTGCTGGCGCAGGAGGCCGGCCGCGGCGGACGCTTCCAGGCCCACCCTATGCCGGCCGATTTGGCCGCGTGGCTGCACATCGATCAGGACGGCGCCGTCCACGTGTGCACGGGCAAAGTGGAAATCGGGCAGAACATCCGCACCTCGCTCGCGCAGACCGTGGCCGACGAGCTCCGCGTACCCGTCGCGTCCATCTCGATGGTGATGGGCGATACCGACAAGACGCCGTATGACATGGGCACGTTCGGCTCGCAGACGACGCCGCGGATGGCGCCGCAGCTCGCGCGCGCGGCGGCGACGGCGCGGCAGATGTTGATCGACGAAGCGGCGGCGCGCTGGCACGTCGATCCGAAGACGCTCACGGCGAAAGACGGAAAGATCGTCGCCGCCAGCGGCAGCAAGAGCATGACGTTCGGCGAACTCACGAAAGGGCAGGCGCTCACGGGCAGCATTTCCGCCAATCCGCCGATCGAATCGCGCGACGAGTGGACGG
>JBOGIZ010000844.1:0-8051 GCA_050747805.1 Vicinamibacterales bacterium
ACTTCTGGGCGACGATCGACGGCCTGTGACGCTCGGCCGCGGATGGGACGTGATCGACGCGCTTCTGCCGGCGCTCATGCGTGGCTGCCCGGCGCTTGTCGCGATCGAGCCCGCGGGCGCCATCCGCCGCGCCGCCCCGCTCGCGCCCAACATCGTCATGGTCGCCTGCGCGGCGGTGCCGCAAGAAGCCGCCGACAGCCTGGCGGCGCTGCCGATCGCGTCCGAGGTGCTGTATCACGCCGGCCGCCGCGTCATTCTGCTCGTCGAAGGCCACGAGATCGACATCCGGGTCGCGGCGCCGGACGAATTCGGCTCGGTGCTGTTCACGCAAACCGGTCCGGCGGCGCACGTGGTCGACGTGCAGAAGCGGCGAGGCCCGCGCCTGTCGGCCTCCGAAATAGACGTGTACGTTCAGGCGGGACTCGCCTACCTGCCGCCCGAGACGCGCGACTCGCCCGACGCGCTGGCACGCGCCGCGAGCGGATCGATTCCGCGCCTCGTACAGCGCGACGACATCCGCGGCGATCTCCACATGCACACGACGTTCAGCGACGGGCGCGACTCGCTGCGCGCGATGGTCGCAGCCGCGGCGGCGCTCGGCCACGAATACATCGCGATCACCGATCACTCGGAGCACGCGGCCGCGGCGCGGACGCTCGACGCGCCGCGCCTCGCGCGCGAGCGAGGCGAGATCCGCCAGCTGCGCGAGGAGATGCCCGGGCTGACGATTCTGCACGGCATCGAAGTCGACATCCTCGAGGACGGACGCCTCGATGCCGACGACGACACGCTGGCCTCGCTCGATATCGTGCTCGCCTCTCTCCACGAAGCGCACGGACACGACGCGCGCCGCTTGACGCGCCGGTGCCTGGGCGCCATCGAACACCCGCTCGTCACGATCGTGTCGCACCCGGCCAACCAGTTGGTGGGCCGGCGGCCTGGCTACGACATGGACTACGCCGCGATCTACGCCGCCGCGGCCGCAACCGGGACCGCTCTCGAGATCGACGGGGCGCCCGCGCACCTCGACCTCGACGGTGAGCGGGCGCGCGCCGCCGTCGAAGCCGGCGCCACGGTCGTGATCGACAGCGACTGCCATCGGGCCAGCGCGCTCGGCCGGCAGATGCTGATGGGCGTCGGAACCGCGCGCCGCGGATGGGTCGAGCCGCGCCATGTGCTCAACACCCGCGCAATCGACGAGGTACGCGCATTTATCGCGCGAAAACGACAGGCGTGAAGACGCCAGCCACGGAGAAGGCGGAACACCTCAGCCAGGCATAAGATGGCCACGCAATACACGGAATGCACGGAATATTAAGAACAGGGAGACACGCGAATGCGACGGCACTGCGGCGACCGGTCAGTCGCGGATTTTGACTCTGCGCGGTGCTACACTCTTCCGGAAGCCCCCGGCTCAACACGCTGAACAAGACGATGATTGGAGTGCTCCTGCTGCACGCGATGCTGGCCGGACCGGCCCTCGCGGCGCTGGCGCCGGCGCCGTCGGCGTCCGCCGATGAGATTGCGCGCGCGGTCCAGCAGCGATACGACCACATCTACGATTTCACGGCCGACTTCACGCACACGTATGAAGGCGGCGTGCTCAAAAAGACCTCGACCGAACGCGGCGTGGTCGAGGTGAAAAAGCCCGGCAGAATGCGGTGGGAATACACCAGCCCGGAGAAAAAGCTCTTCGTGTCCGACGGTCTGAAGATCTACTCCTACATCCCGGCTGACAAGCAGGTGATCGTCAGCCCCGTGCCGGCCGACAGCGACACGCCGGCCGCGCTGTTTCTCTCCGGCAAGGGCGATATCACACGCGACTTCACCGTCCATTTCACGACGGGCGGCGGATCGAATCAGTGGGCGCTCCGTCTCGATCCGAAAGCGCACCAGAACGATTACGACTGGCTCGTCCTGATCGTGGACAAGCAGAGCCTGCGCATCGACTCGCTCGTCGCCTCCGACCAGCAGGGCGGCCGATCGACATTCGCCTTCACGAACTATCACGAGAACACTGGACTCCCGGACAGTGCGTTCGCCTTCAAGATCCCGCGAGGCGTCGATGTCATCACTTCCGGATCGGATCGCTAGCCGCGGCGCCGCGCGGCGGCTGCTCGCGCCGCTGTTCGCGGCGCTCCCGCTGTCCGCGGCGCTCCTCTCGGGGTGCGCGACGACAGCGACGCTGCACTTGGCGGAGCGCGCCGAACAGGCTCAGGACTACGACCGCGCCGTGGCGGACTACACGAAAGTACTGCAGGCGAATCCCGCGAACCAGCAGGTGCGCGCGGCGCTGCAGCGCGCGAAGCTGCGCGCCGCCGAGGATCACCTGAACCGCGGACGACGCTTAGCCGGCCTTGAGCGCTTTCAGGAGGCCGTGCCGGAATTCGAACTGGCGTCCGAGCTGAACCCGACCGATCCACAGATCGACTCCGCGCTGCGCGACGCGCGGCTGCGGCTCCAGAACAGAATCGCTGTCACGGAGGACGGCAAGACGCGGCTCGAGGATCTGATCGCGCGCGCCAGCGTGATGCCGCCAGAAGGCCTCTCACTGCCTGATGGCAGCAAGCTGCCGGCGTCCCTCACGTTCGGCGGCGGCGCCAGCGCCAGCGCCGTATTCAAGGCCGTCGCAAAGTTCGCGAACATCAATCTCATCTTCGACCCGGCGTTCCGCGACGAGCCGCTGAGCCTCGATCTCCGCAACAGCACATTGGCGGACGCTCTCACGGCGCTGACGGCCAGTACGCATACCTTCTACCGGGTGACGGCACCGCATACGGTCACGATCGTGCCCGACACGCCGGCCAAGCGACGGGAGTACGAAGAATCGGTCGTCCAGACCTTCTATTTGAGCAATGCCGATATCAAAGAGACGGTCGACGCGCTGCGCGTGGTGCTCGACATCCGGCAGATCTCGCCGATCACGGCCACCAACGCGATCACGATCAAGGACACGCCCGAGCGCATCGCGGCCGCGGCGAGATTGATCAGCGCGATCGACAAGGCCCGGCCCGAGGTAGTGATCGACGTCGAGCTGCTCGAGGTGGACCGCACGACACTACAGGAGTACGGCCTTCAGATCGCGTCGCCGAACGACCCGGGCATCTCAGGGTCGGCGGACGTGAACAGTTCGAGTTTTTCGCTCCAGAACCTGAATAACCTCACGGCGTCCAACGTGCTGCTGGCGGGGATCCCGGCGCTGTACTACCGTCTGCTGAAGGACAATACCGGCACCCGCATGCTCGCGAATCCGCACCTCCGGGCGTCGGAAGGAGTCCCGGCGACGGCGCGGTTCGGCGATCAGGTCCCCGTGCCGATCACGACGTTCGCGCCGATCGCGGCGGGCGGCGTGAACACACAGCCGATCACGTCCTACACCTACCAGAACATCGGTGTGAACATCGAAATCACGCCGCGTACCCACCACGACGACGACGTGACGCTCGCGCTGAAAATCCAGATCTCCGACGTCGAGGGCACGGGCTTCGGCGGCCTTCCCGAGTTCGGCAACCGCGAGATCGACACGACCATCCGGCTCAAGGATGGCGAGACCAACATGCTCGCGGGCTTGATTCGCGACGACGAACGCACGGAGCTGGCGGGCGTGCCGGGATTGAGCGACGTGCCGGTGGTCGGACGGCTGTTCGCCAAAAACCACAAAGACACCGACCAGACCGACATCATCCTCACGCTCACGCCGCACATCGTGCGCGTGCTGGATCTCTCCGAAGCGGATCTTCGGCCGTTTCGCCTCGAGCGTGATACGAGTTCCGGACCAGCCGACATTTCTTCCATTCCAGGCGGCCCTCCGAGGAGCGCGAGTCCGGAAGTGCCGATCGTGGTGCCGCCAGCGGCCGCGCCGTCCGGTCAGGCTCCCGCCCGGATGCCATTCCCGCAGCCGCTGCAGGGCGCGATGCCCGGCGTGCCGCTTCCGGTGTCTCCGCTGCCTGCGCCGAAGAAGCCGGGCGGGGGCGGGGGCGACGAATGACGAATGACGTCAGCCTTCGCGCTCGACGGACGCCCCGAGCCCCCGTAGACGATCGACGAGCGACGCATATCCGCGTTCGACGGTTTCCACGGGCGCGATCCGGCTCTCCCCCTCCGCCGCCAGCGCCGCGGCAATGAGGGCCATGCCCGAGCGCAGATCGCGGCTGTCGAGCAGGCGGCCGCGCAGCTTCGTCGGGCCACTGACGATGATCCGATGCGGATCACAGAGGAAGAAGTCGGCGCGCATCGCGCTCAACTGCTCGAGCGCGAACAGCCGCAGCTCGTACAGCCAGTCGTGCACGAGCGTGCGGCCGTCGGCCTGCGTGGCGAGCACGGTCACGAGGCTGACCATGTCGCTCGGGAAGCCTGGCCAGAGTCCCGTCGTGATGCGGCGGACCGCCTCCAGCCGAGACGGCGCGACGCGCAGGACGTTGTCGTCATGCGAACACGTGAGGCCCATGCGTTTGAGCGGCGCCGCGATGACCTCCAGATCGCTCGAGCGGGCGCCCTCGACTTCGATCTCGCCATTCGTGATCGCGGCGACGACACCCCAGCTTCCCGCCTCGATGTAATCGCCGCGGAGACGATGGCGCGCGCCGCGAAGCTTCGCGGGCGGATCGATCCTGATGGTCGGCGTTCCGGCACCGCGGATCCCCGCGCCCATCGCCTCACGCAAGTCGCAGAGTTCCACGACGTGCGGCTCCATGGCGGCGTGGCGGATCTCTGACGGGCCGCGTGCGGCCGCAGCGGCGAGCAGCGCGGTTTCGGTGCCGGTGACCGACGCCTCATCCAGATAGATCGATGCGCCTCGCAGGCCGTCGTCCACCGCGAGCGCGTGCCCCTGGCCTGGTTCGTCGAGCAGCACGGCGCCCATCGCCCGCAGTGCGTCGAGGTGGGTCGCGATGGTGCGGCGCGCGGGAAAATCGCCTCCCGGGGGCGCCAGCCGCGCGGAGCCATAGCGCGCCAGCAGCGGACCGAGCAGCAGAACGGAACCGCGCAGTCGTCCGACGAGCGCGGGGTCCGGCCGATCGCCGGTCACGTCTGCGCATCGGATCGTGAGGGTCCCCGTCCCCTGGCCCGTAATCACGGCGCCGAGCGCCGCGATCAGATCGAGCAGCACATCGACGTCGCGGATCCGCGGCACGTTGGCCAGCTCACACGGTTCGTCCGTGAGCAAGCATGCGGCGATCAGAGGGAGCGCCGAGTTCTTGTTGCCCTCGACCGACACGCGCCCCGCGAGCGGACGTCCACCTTCAATGCGAAGCGTTGCCATCAGTCTGCTCGAATCCGAGATACACAATTTCCTCGCGCAGATCGACGCCGAAAAGGCGTCGCACCTCGCCGCGGCATCGTTCGATCAGGCGCCGGATGTCGGCGGCCGTCGCCGTGCCGTCGTTGACGATGAAGTTGCCGTGAGTCAGCGACACGGTCGCTCCTCCTTCACGCGCACCTTTGAGCCCCGCCCGATCGACGAGCGCGCCGGCGGACGGCGGGATGCCGTCGGGAACCCCGTCGCGGCGCCGATCGGGGTTCTGAAAGACGCATCCGGCGCTCGCCGACTCGAGCGGCTGCGTGCGCTTGCGAAACGCAAGAGAGTCGCGCGCGATCGCGCGCAGCGCCGCCGGATCGCCGCGCGCCATGGTGAAGTCCACGGAGAGGACGATCTCGCGCGTCCGATGAATGCGGCTCGTGTCGTAGCCGAACTCCATCTGCGCCGCCGGGATTCGCACGATCGACCCCTCCGTCCCGATCAGTTCCACGCTGTCGACGCACTCGCCTACGAGACGCCCTTTGAAATGCGCATTGCCGGCGACTGCGCCCCCGACCGTCCCGGGCGTGCCCGCCCATGCCTCGAGTCCGGCGAATCCCCTGTTGATGGTCCATCGGACAAGCCCGTTAATCGTCACTCCCGCGTCGGCTCGAACCTTGGCGTCGTCAACCTGGCGCACGTCGCCGCCGTGCACGCGTATCACCACGCCCCGCACGCCCGCATCCGCCACGAGGACGTTCGAGCCGCCGCCGAGAACCGTCATCGGCAGGCGGGCGTCGCGAGCCGCCGCCAGCGCCGCCCGCACGTCGTCCGCAGTGCGGGCGAACACGAGCCAGTCCGCCGCTCCGCCGACGCGGAACGTCGTGTACGGCCCCAGCGAGGCGTTGGGCTGCGCGTGCGGCAGCATGGCCGCGTCAAACACCCGTTTCTCCCCCGACCGCGGCCAGCCGTGCTCGCAGCGCGGCGATCGCTTCTTCGTAGCTGCACGGCTCGAACGATATCCAATCTCCCGGCGCAAGTTGTCCCGCAACAGGCAGATCGGCGCTGATGACGTTCGCAATCGTCGTATAGCCGCCTGTCGTCTGTCGATCGGCCATCAGGAGGATCGGCAGCCCGGACGCCGGCACCTGCAACGCTCCGATCGGCGTCGCCTCCGAGAGAATGTCGGCGCCGGCCAGATGCTCGAGACTCGGCCCGTCGAGCCGGTACCCCATCCTGTTCGATTGCGGCGTCACGACGAAGCGCGATGAGGTCAGCACCTGCCACGCGCGGTCGGTGAACCGATTGCGGTGCACGCCTTCGACGACGCGGACAACGGCGCCCGCCGCCGGCATCGCGAGCGGCGCTGCGGCGGTTGCGGGGCTCGCAGTGGATCCGATCGCTCCCACAGGCAGCTTGTCGCCGGCCTTCAACGGCCGTCCACCGAACGGGCCCATGCGGCTCACGACATGTGTCGATCGACTGCCGAACGTCAACGGCAGATCGAAGCCGCCAGCCACCGCCAGCGTCAGGCGAGCGCCGGCGCGCCGCGCGCCGAACCGGATGCGTGCTCCCGGCGGTACATCGAAGGGAGCATCGCGCGGCACGGCGCGCCCATCCACGTGCACGTCGATGTCGGCGCCGGCCATTGCACAGCGGACGGGGCCTTCCGCGATCAGCTCGGGTCCGAGCAGCGTCACTTCGAGCGCGGCCGCCATCGGATCGTTGCCGAGCATCCGATTCGCGAGCCGATGTGAATACCAGTCCATGGGTCCCGCGACGGGAACGCCCAGCGTCTGATACCCAACCCGGCCGAGGTCCTGCACCGTCGTCAACATTCCCGGCTTCGCGACCACAAGCGCGCGTGTGGCCGCCGATACGTTCACGCGTCTCCCCATTCGGTCGACGCGCGATATTCCGACGCGGAGATGCGGTGGAAGCGCACGCGATCGCCAGCATGAAATAGAAACGGTTCCGAACGGTCCGGATCGTAGGGCTTGATCGGACACCGGCCGATCAGGTTCCAGCCGCCCGGCGTGCCCGCGGGATAAATCCCGGTCTGGATCGCGGCGATGCCCACGGAGCCTGGCGGGACCCTGACGCGCGGCGACGCGCGGCGTGGGGCCGCAATTTTGTCGTCGACGGAAGCCATGTACGCCCAGCCGGGCACGAATCCGACGACATAGACGCGGTACTCGCGCGCGGCGTGGCGCCCGGCGATCTCGTCGGGCGGCACACCGGCGAAGGACGCGACATCCTGAAGATCCGGCGCATATTCGCCGTCGTAGCACACCGGCACGCTCTTCAACGCGCCCGGTTCGAGCGAGCCCTCCGTGATTGTTGACAGGATGCGGGCCAACCGCGGCTCGACGTCCGCCGCGTCCGGCGCAAGCGGATCCACGTAGACCATGACGGTTCGATAGCCGACAACGACGTCCGTCGCGGCAATCCCGGACGCCTCGACGACCCGCGCAATCTGTATCGCGCGCGCGTTCACCTGTGGATCGATCCGATCGGCGAGTTCAATGAGCAAGCCGCTGTCGCCGGCGCGCCGCAAAGTGGTCTGCATGTTCTAGCGCGCGGCAAGCGCCGCGAGCAGCTTGCGGTGGATCTCCTCAAATCCGCCATTCGACATCGCGATCACGAGATCGCCTGGCTCCGCCTCGGCCGCCACCGCGCGGACGATGTCGTCGACCTGCGGAATGTATCGCGCGTGTTTACCGGCGGTCTGCAGATCGGCCACGAGCTGCTCCACTGACAGCCGCTGATCCTCCGGCAGCGTGGAGCGGAACAAAGCGGGCAGGATGATTCGATC
>JBOGIZ010000845.1:0-4700 GCA_050747805.1 Vicinamibacterales bacterium
AGGTACGGCCACTCGTGTCCGTCCATGCCGATGCCGTGGCCGAGGCGGTGCGAGAAGTACTTGAATCCGGGCCCGTAGCCGGCGTCCGCGATCACTTTTCGCGCCGCCGCGTCGATGGATTCGAGCGGCACGCCGGGTTTCGCCGCGTGCAGCGCGGCCGTCTGCGCCTCCTTCACGATGTCGAAAATCTTCTTCATCTTGTCAGTGGGCTTGCCGAGGACGAAGGTCCGCGTGATGTCGGACTGGTAGCCCTCGACGGTGCAGCCGTCGTCCACCATGATGATCGTGCCTTCTTTGATCGTCTGCGGCTGGATCGAGCCGTGGGGGAGCGCCGTGTATTCGCCGACCTGGACGCTCGCCCCGCCGGGAAAGCCGACGCGGCTGTAGGCGGCGTCGATGAGACCCGACACGGTGTTCTGGGTCATGCCGGGTTGGAGCGCATGATAGACGGCCGCGTACACCGACAGCGTCGCGTGATTCGCGAGCTTCATCAACGCGAGTTCGTGATCGGTCTTGATCATGCGGCAGCCGGCTGTCACGGGCGTCGCGTTCACCAGCTTCACCTGCGGCGCCGCTTGCGCGATGCTGTCGGCCCATACAAACTTGGTCGTCTCCTCGATGCCAAGCGTGCCCGTCGAAATGCCGCGGTCCTTCAAGCCCGCCGCGACCAGCGCGTAAGGGCTCTCGTCTTCGTTCCACGTGCGGACGTCCGGCGTGCCTTCACCGAACGGACCGAGCGCGATTTGCTCGTGAGCACGGTCGCGCTCGAAGAACGGACAGACAAAAAACGGCTGCCCTTTCGCCGGGATCACACACGCGAACAGACGTTCGCCTCCGCCCCAGTGAATGTTGGTGAAGTACACGAGCGATGTGCTGCCGCTCATCAGAATGGCGTCGACGTGGTTGTCGGTCATCAGCCGCCGCGCCTTGTCGAGCCGCGCGCGGCGCTCGTCGTTCGTGATTGGCGTGACCTGGGATTTCATCGACGGGAGCGCCGCGATCGACGCGGGAAGCGCGCCCACAGGCGCGCGCCCGCGCTGGCCTCGCTGAAACGCGAATGCTTTCGGCGCGCGAGAGACGATCAGGGCTGCGGTGGAAGACCAGAGGAAGCGGCGTCGTGTGAACATAGCGCGCTCATCATATCCGCAATGACGTCCGCGCCATCCGTTGCCGGCCGCTCCGACGGCGGCGGCGCGCCGACCGCGGCGTCGAGCGCGCGCTGCCATCGGCCCGCCCGAAGCGACGCCTGATCGAGATACGCGCAGCGCACGACGTTCGGCATCTCCGACACGAGAACCGGATATTCGGCGAAGCGGTCGCGATCGGTGTAGACCAGCGCCGTTTCGTTGGCGATGCACTCCGAGATAATTCCGTACCCCGGCTTGCTGACGACGACGTCGCAGGCGGCGACGAGATCCTCGTAGCGGAGGCCTTCGTCATAAATGCGCGATTCGTTCACCATCAGGACGCGACCGGCGGAGGCCGCGCTGGAATCGTTCGCGGTCAAGACGACGCGCCAGTCGCCGCGCGTGTCGAGCGCGCCGAAGTCGATGCCCTCAACGTCATATCCGCCGAACGAACAGAGCGCCAGGCGCGCGCCGGTTGGCAGTTCGAGGCGGCTGCGGGTCTCGTCACGCGCGTGGCGCGCGTGGCGCGCGACGAACGGAGTCTCGAGGATCCGGTCGAACGTGTCGAAGCCGCCGTGCATCGGCAGCCGCCACGCCTCGCGCGCCGAGCCGTACGCCTCGCGAATCGTCGGCAGCAGGTCCGGCGCGGTGCCCAGGTGTTCGCGGTATTCCTCGTAAATCCAGTCCCACGTGAAATTTGCCACGACGATCGCGGGAATGCCCGCGCGTCCAGCGGCTGCGCAGGCGAGCGCCGGCGCGTCTGCGATCACCAGTCGAATACCGTGCGCGCGCAGGACGTCGGCTTCGGCATCGATCCGGGCGTCGAACCCGGGACCGTAGAAATCGCGGGCCTTCGCGATCGTCGCGCGGGCATCGAGCCGAAGCGCGTCGATCTGCACGATGCCCGTGTCGCACGGCCGCGCGTCGAGATCAAAAGGCGGCGCCAGCGTACGGTCGAGCAGCCGCCGCGGAACTTCAGTCCGCAGGAGAAACGAGATGTCAGGTCGACGGCGATGAAGCGCGTTGACGATCGCGATCTGCCGCGAGGCGTGACCGAAGCCGTGGCCGCTGATATAGAAAGCGATCTGCAAACCGCAAACCGAAAAAGGAGCCAGGCGCCTGTCCCGGGTACGGCCCCTACGGCGCCGCGTTCGCGCGCGCGGCCACCGGGGCCGATCCGGCAGCGGCGCCGGATTCGGGCGGCGCCGACGTGGCCTGATTGACAACTTCCGGGATGGCGACCCGAAGCACGTCCTGCAGCGTCTCAGCGGGGACGAACGTCATATCCCGGCGCACTTCCTCGGGGAGCTCCGCCAGATCCTGCACGTTCATTTTCGGCAAAATGAATGTTTTGATGCCGTGGCGTCGAGCGGCCAGAGCCTTCTCGCGAATGCCGCCGACCGGCAGCACGAGTCCTGACAGTGTGATCTCGCCGGTCATCGCGACGTCGGGAGTCACGGGGAGGGCCCGCGCCGCGGACACGATGGCGGTCGCCATCGTCACGCCAGCCGACGGCCCGTCTTTCGGGATCGCACCGGCGGGAACGTGAATGTGCAGGTCTTGCTTCGTGAGCGTTTCGGGCTCGATCCCGAGCGCCGACGCCTGTTGGCGCACGTGGCTGAGCGCCGCGCGCGCGGATTCCTGCATCACGTTGCCGAGCTGGCCGGTGAGCGTCAGATGTCCGCTGCCACCGGGCAGCAGCACCGCTTCGATGTACAGCACATCGCCGCCGGTTTCGGTCCACGCCACGCCGGTCGCGACGCCCGGGCGTGAAAGGCGAAACGCGCCTTCGGAATGGAAGTGACTCGGCCCAAGATAATCGGACACGTCGGCGGCCGCCACCCGCGCGGTGTAGTTCGAGTCTGTGGCGACTCGCGCCGCGATCTTGCGTGCGATCGTTCCGATCTGCCGCTCAAGCGAGCGCACGCCCGCTTCGCGCGTGTAGTCGGCGATCACCCGTCGCACGGCAGCGTCTTCGATCGTGATCTGTTCCGGCTTGAGCCCGTGTTCCTCGCGCTGCCGGGGGATCAGGTACATCCTGGCGATGTGCACCTTCTCCTCTTCGGTGTAGCCGCTCAGCGAAATGATCTCCATCCGATCGAGCAGGGCCGGGTGGACCGTCCCGAGCTGATTCGCCGTCGCGATGAACAGCACATTCGAGAGATCGAGCGGAATCTCCAGATAGTGATCGCGAAACGTGTAGTTCTGCGCCGGATCCAGCACCTCGAGCAGCGCCGCGGCGGGATCGCCCTGGATTCCGACCGACACCTTGTCGATCTCGTCGAGCATCAGTACCGGGTTCGACGAGCCTGCCGTCCGGAGACCCTGCGCGATCCGGCCGGGCATCGAGCCGATGTAGGTGCGGCGGTGGCCGCGGATTTCCGCTTCGTCGCGGATGCCGCCAAGCGAGATGCGGACGAATTTCCGGTTCATGGCCCGCGCGATCGACTGTCCGAGCGACGTCTTGCCCACGCCGGGCGCGCCGACGAAGCAGAGGATCGGGCCCTTCATATCGCCCTTGAGCTTTCGCACGGCCAGGTATTCGACGATGCGGTCCTTGACCTTGTCGAGATCGTAGTGATCTTCGTCGAGCACGCGCCGCGCCGCGACCGGATCGAGGCGATCCTCCGTCCGCTTGTTCCACGGGATCTCGAGGACCCAGTCGAGATACGTGCGGATCATCTGGTATTCGGGCGATGCGGCGGTCATGCGCTCCAGTCGATCGACTTCGCGGTTTGCGACCGCGGCGACCTGTTCTGGAAGGCCCGCGTCGGCGAGACGCTTCCGCAGCTCCTGGATCTCGGTGTCTCCTTCGCCGAGCTCGGTCTGGATCGCCTTGAGCTGCTGCCGCAGCATGTACTGTCGCTGCGCGTCGGACATTTCCTTCTCCGCGCGCGACTCGATTTGCCCCTTCAGCTCGAGCACGTCGATTTCGCGGGAGAGCGCGCCGGCGACGGCATCGAGCTTCACGATGAGGCTGTTGTCCTCGAGCAGCCGCTGCTTGTCCTCCGCCTTCATGTCGAGCAGGGTCGCCAGGAGGTAGGCGATGCGAAGGGGATCGTCGATGCCGGCGACCAATGTGCGCAGGTCCGGCGACAGACCGGTCGCGACCGAGAGCGCCCGCTCCACGAGTTCCTGCAGGCGCCGCACGCGCGCGTCGATTTCGAGCGATCGCTCGACGGTTTCGGGCATCGCCTTGATCAGCGCTGACAGGTAGCCGCGCTGGTTCTGAAGGAACTCGGCCGTCGCCCGCGCCACGCCTTCGACGAGGATCCGCATCCCGCCCTGCGCCTTCGCCATCTGGCGGATGATCGCGACCGTGCCGATGCGATTGAGATCGTCGGCGCCGGGCTCGTCGGCGTCCCCGTTCTGCAGCAGCAGCAGGACCATCCGGTCGCCACTGAGCGCGCGGTTCACCGCCTCGACCGACATCGCGCGGCTGACGCCGAGCGGCGCGACGGTCAGCGGCAACACGACGGCGCCGCGCAGCGGCACGACCGGCAGTTCGGTGGGGAGCGGCAGAGATTGGGGGGTGTCAGGCACGAATCGGATCCTCGCGATCAAGTGTAGCTG
>JBOGIZ010000846.1:0-5923 GCA_050747805.1 Vicinamibacterales bacterium
CCGCACCCCGCGCCCCGCGCCCGCTTACCGATCGTCGTCGTCGCCCGCCACCGGGCGCAGGAAGCCCGCGTGGCGCGGCGGCGGCATCACGGAGCCGGCGCCGCGGACCGATTGCCAGATCACTTCGTTCAACGGCAGATCCGGCGCGAGATCGGGCGCGCTGAAGTCCATCTGCGCCGAGAGGGCCGCACCCGGCGATCGCCAGTCGTTCCGTTCGTCGAGCGGTACGCGCGGCGCAAGATGCGCGAACGGCGCGGTCTCGGGCGTCGTCGTGAAGGCGTTGTAGAGCGGCGTCGCCGATGCATCGTATTCGGTCATCGGCGCAATCCCGAGGATCAGCTCCATCGTGCGCAGCACCCCGGCGGTCGTGTAGAGCGTGCTGTCGACCACACCGTGGCGCGTGAATGGGCTGGCGACGACGAGCACCGAACGGTGCGCGTCCACATGATCAGGGCCGTTCTGGGCGTCGTCTTCGAGCACGAAGATCGCCGAGTCCTTCCAGATGCGGCTGTGCGAGATGACATCGACGATCTCTCCGAGCGCGGCGTCGTTGTCGGCCACGAGCGCGCGCGGCGTGAGCGCGCCGGGCGCCGTGCCGCTCGTGTGATCGTTCGGGAGCCGAAGAATCGACAACTGCGGCACCGTGCCGCTCGCATCCATGCGATGGAATTCGTCTTCCCAGACCGCCTCACGGCGCGCATCGGGCACGCTGAGATCGAAAGGTGGATAGGTCGGACAGATGAGCCCGTCGAGTCCGGGCACACTGGCCGCGACTGTGCCGCCCTGCGCCGTCCAGCCGACGAACTCTCCGTAGCTCCTGACCGACACGTGGGCGCGCTTCGCGGCGTCCCAGAGATAACCGAGCGCGGGCGCCGCAATGTTGCCGTAGGCGTTTCGCATCTTGTAGCCGCCCTCGCTGAGATACAGCCCCTCCCGCCTGGCGTAATTGGCGGGCCACATCTTCTGCACGAAGTCGGTCGCGATCGCGCCCATCGACCATGCGTGGCCGTCATAGCTGACCTCGGCGTTCACGTAGAAGTTGTCGAAGACGGCGAACGTGTTCACGAGCGCGTGCGCGTTCGGCGTGACGTCCTCGCCGAAGAGCGTCAGATTCGAATCGCCGTTTGCCTTGGCCACGTCGCCGAGGATCTGATCGTACGTCCGGTTCTCGCGGATGATGTAGAAGACGTGCTTGATCGGCGAGGAGTCGCCGACGCGCTTCGGAATGGGCGATGCCTGCGGTGCGTCGGCTGGCGCGAGGCGATGGGCGTTGGTATACGGCGTGAGCTGCCGCACTTGCGCGGTCAGCCGGGCCAGCCCGGCGGCGTTCGGCACGGGAATCACCGAGACCCCGCCCTGGAACATGGCTCCCGAATACTGCCCGTCGATTCTGTAGGCGCCGGGCTCCGGTCCGAGCGGATTCGGGCTGCTGGTGAAGCCTTTGCCGTCGAGCACGAACAGCCGCGTGCCGTCGCGATCGAAGAGCGCGCCAGTCGGATACCAGCCGACCGGCAGCCAGCCGCTGACCACGCCGGAGCCGGGCGTCGACACGTCGGCGATCGCGACGGTGTTGTTGTCGGCATTGGCGATCGCGAGGGTCTTGCCGTCTGGCGACAGTGCGAGGCCGTTCGGCGTCGCTCCGACGGGAGCGCCCGGCTCGAGCGCGACCGAGATCTGCGCGAGCGGCTTGGCCGACTTCGTGTCGATCTCCCAGACGGCATCGGTGTTGGCGCAGGCGACGAACAGGCGCGAGCCGTCGCGGCTCAGTGTCATCGCGTTCGGGTGCTCACCGACGGCGATCTCGCCTTTCGGCGCGAGCGTCGCCGCATCGAATTCGATCACCTTGGCGGCGCCCCACACCGACACGAACAGCGTCTCGCCGTCGGCGGAGAGCGCCGTGGCATAGCCTTCCGCGCCAAGCGGCGCGGCGCCCACACTCGTTCCGGTCGTGAGATCGATCGCCTCAACGCGCTCGCCGTAAATCTCTGCGGCATACAAACGCCGGCCGTCCGGACTGATCGACAGGCCGGCGACGAATCCCGCATTGTCGATGACCTCGCCGCCTGGATGACGCTCCGCATCACGGAGCCTGATGCTGTCCTTCGACGCCGTCAGCCGTCCGTTCGCGAACGTCAGCTCGTAAATGACGTTCTCGCTCGATCCCGACGCGTACAGCTTTTTTCCATCCGGTGCCCACACCACGCCGAGCCACGTGTGATCGAGCTCGGCGCGGCTGATAATCTGCAGCGTCTGTGTGTCGAAGATGCTGATTGACGGCTTCGCGTAGCCGCTCGATGAAATCGCAATGAAGCGTCCGTCGGGCGACGGCACCAGATTCATGGGCAGACCGCCGACGCCGATCGCCCGGCCGGCGGGCGCAATCCGCCATCCACTCGGTAGCAGCGTGACGCCGCTCCCTTTGTACCCCGGCCACTCGGGCGGCGCGGCGCCGCGCTCGGCCAGCGGCACGGTCATCGCGGCGAGAACGACAATCGTGAACGTGAAGAAGATTGCGCGGCGCTTCATGCCGCAGAGTCTAGCAGGATTGGCGGGACAGACCCGTGACGCGTCAGCGGGTCGGTTGGATCGATCGCACGACCCGATCGAACACGGGCCCCCGCGCCTGCCTTCTCGTCCGATCAGCGTGCCGGGCGGGAGCGGGCCGCGAGAGGCGAGAGGACGGAGGCAGGGGCCTCCGTCCCTTCTGGTGTGCTACTTTTTCGCGAATACCGAGTCGTCCACGGGCGCGTTGATCTTCGCGTCCGAGATCTTCTCCGTGGTGACCTGGTTCCACGACGTATAGACGACGCTGAAGGGCACCTTGACGCCGCTCACGTCGTGATAGTCGCTGTAGTCCACCTGTTCGACGAGCGCGCCGAACGGCGTGCGGCGCTGGAAGGTGCGGCGAACGAGCAGGCCCGTGTCGCGGCTGAACTGCAGCTGCTCGACCGAGTCATCGTTGACGCGGCCTGTCAAGGCGATCGTCGGGCTCCCATCGACGTTGCCGTAGCGCCCAACCGTCAGCGAGGCGTAGCGCTGTTTGATGTTCGTCGGGAGCCCGAAATCGGCCAGGCGCGTCGCCTGATCGGCCTGGACACCTTCGAGGTCGTGCGTGTTGCCGAAGGCCTGGACCCAGACGTCCTTGCCGTTCGAGACGCGCACGATCGGCCCCTGTTTCGCGTCGATGTCGATGCGATAGTTGCCCGACGCGGTTTCCTGCACGGTGATCGGGCTCGTGACGAGGTCCCGCGTCATGACCGTGCCCTTGAGCACGCGCGTCTTCGCCTGCGCGAGCGCGTCGGACCCGCCCATCGCCTGCACGTACTTGTCGACCACTTGATCGACCGTCTCGGTCGGACGCTGGAAGCCGCGTCCGCGGCCCCCTTGTCCCGGTGCTCCCGGACCGCCTGCTCCCGGCGCGCCGCCGGGTCCGGCGCCGCGTTCCTGCGCCCGCGCCGCGAACGCCGCGGCTTCCTCAGGCGTCATGTTCGCGGCCAGCGGCGGTGTCCGTTCGGGCTGCTGATGACCGTGGTGGCACGTCGCGCAGGTCAGCGTGATGTTGTTCGTCTTGTCGCCGTTGAACCGCTCGACCATCTGGATCATCTGCCGCGCGGTCTTCTTCGCGGGACGATCGTCGCTGTCGAACTGATTCGGCACGTGACAGAAGTTGCACTGCACGCCGAGCGCGGCGGTGAAGTACTCCATCGACGGGCGCAGCTCGTCGGCGCGGACGTCCGTCAGCACCTGAATGTTCTTGAACTTCTCCGGGGCGAGCGGCCCCTGGGGCGCCGGCGCCGCGACGTTCTGCGCGCTTTGGCCCGTCTGAGCGCTTTGAGCGCGGACACCGATGCCGACCAGCAGCGACAGCGCCGCGGTCATGGTCAACAGCCCTGAAAAGCGGGATCCCCCCACAGCAGCTCCTCTCCGATTAAGGTCCGAAGGAGCTATTAAACACCAGTTCGCGGCCGCTGTGGTGAGAGGCCGACCGGCGACCCCGCCAGGCACCGGCGCGGGAGACGCCGGACAGCCGACGCCGCGATTACCGGCTTGGCGTCGAACAGGCTCCGTCGACGCTGCGAGCCCTGGTCACGCGGAAGGTCCGACGGCAGCCGCCGGATCGAGTCCGGCGGCCGGCTGAACGTTTTATCGCAGGCCTGGAGGCGGCGTGCGTTTCTTCGTCGCCTGTTCGAACGCGTACGCGAGCGTCAGCAGCCTCGGCTCGCTGCATGCCGACGCGGTGAACGCGACGCCAAACGGCTGGGGCTTGAGGTCGAAGTCAGGCGGCAGCGGGTTGGCCGGCGGCGCTTCCTGCGTGTTCGGCGGCGGAGGCGTGGTCGTTCCGGTGGTCGCAGGCGACGCCGCGCCCGGCGTTCCGCCGCGGCCCCCGCGTCCGCCGCGCCCGCTAAACGGCACGTTCGGAATCATGCCGAACGGCACGATCACCGTCGGATATCCCGGCTTGGCGGCGATGGCGGCGCCACTGGGTCCGGGAAACAGCAGCGCGTCGAGGTTGTTCGCCTTCAGCGCGGCGTCGATGCCGTCGGCGCCGCCCAGACGAACGTCGCGCGCGCGATCCTCTTCGTATTTCGCCTTGTCCTTTTCGAGATCGATTTGATCAGACCTGTCGAGCTGTCCCTGGCCGTACTTGATCGCACCCATCCGCTCGTGCGCGGTGTTCCACTCGCGGAGTTCCGTCAGGCTCTTGACCGGCGCAACCGGGCCGAGCGAGGCAAGCCACGCGTTGAAGTCGCGCTTCATCCCGTAATACAGCACGCTGGATCCATTCGTCGAGGAAAAGTTTTCCTTCGGATCCGGATTGACGATGCTCGGAATGTTGGCGGGATCGACGACGATCGCGCCTTGCGCCTTGAGGACCGCGATCGCTTGATCCATGACGTCCTTCTGACTTGGATTCAAGCCGCCGCGGCCGCGGCCGTTCGAGCCAGGCCGCTCGATCGCGTCGTAAAAGCCCGCGCGCGGAATGCCGATGCGCGCGCCCTTCAGTCCGTCGGCCTTCAGGAACCTCGTGTAGTCGTTGCCAGGCGGCGGCGTGCACCGGGTGGTCGCCGAATCATTCGGATCGGGCGTCTTACCCTGCATGGCGCCCAGCATGATCGCGACGTCGCTCACGTACTTCGCCATCGGCCCCGCGGTGTCCTGATCGTGTGTAATCGGAATGATTCCGTACCGGCTCACCACGCCCACGGTCGGTTTCACGGCGGCGAGCATCGTCTGGTTGGACGGGCTCAGAATCGAACCTGACGTTTCGGTGCCGACGTTGCCGGCCCAGAAGTTCGCCGATGTCCCGACGCCGGAGCTCGACCCGCCGGTCTGCAGGATCGGACGTCCATCCGAGGTGGTGCGCGGATCGATCCGCGGATCGTAGGGATTGAAGCCGTAGCCCTGCACCGCGTTGTAGTCGGTCGGCATGCCGGGCGCGACCCAGTTGGCCAGCTCGGTCAGGCCCGTCTTCGCGATGATGATCGCGCCGGCCGCCTCCAGGTTCTTGGTCACCGTGGCTTCGTAGGGCGGCACCATGTAGCGAAACGCCAGCGCGCCACCGGTGGTGGGCATGTCGGTTGTTTGAACGATGTCCTTCAAGGCGATCGGAATGCCGTGCAGCGGTCCCACAATGTGGCCCGCGGCGCGCTGGCGATCACGCTCGTCAGCGAGCGCGAGCGCGTGCGGGTTTACCGTAATCGCCGCGTGGAGTTTGTCTTCGTACGTCGCGATGCGCGTGAGGTACTGCTGAACGATCGCATGCGAAGTCGTCCGGCCCGATTTCATGGCCGCCTGCATCTGAGGGATGCTGGCTTCGAAGATGTTGAAAGATGCCGGCTTCGCGGCCGGCGCGGCCGCGCGGTGACTCTGCGCGGCCACCGTCAGCGTACCCGGCAGGAGCGCAGCAACGACGGCTAGAAAC
>JBOGIZ010000847.1:0-8671 GCA_050747805.1 Vicinamibacterales bacterium
GCCATGCGCAGTCGCTCCGGCTGACGCTGCCTCCGCTCGGCTGCCTGTTCTTCAAGCTCGCCTCTTGATCGCCAACGACTGGCAGCGCCGGTTCGACGACCTTGCCGCGCGGCGAACGGCCGCAGCGTCAGTGCCACTCCCGCCCGTGCGCACGATCGCCGATCGCGGCGCGCAGCGCGGTCTGACGGCCATCGCCGATTCCTGGTCGTCCACCGTGTTCGACGGCCCGTTCTATCAGACGCCGTCCGACGGCGGCCTTTCATGTGGCGTCGTCTTCGTCCGCTCCGCGGATGGCAATACGGGGACGGACGATCCCTCGTCGCTCGGCGGCGGTCCCGTCGACGAACACGTGATCTACGAGGGACTGACCAGAGTGGCGGCCGACGGGGTCGTCATCGGGGCAGGCACACTGTCCCGCGATTCGTTCTTCACCGTCTGGCGTCCAGAGCTCGTGGAACTTCGCGATCACGCGTTCGGATTGCCGTGTCACCCCGCGCAGATCGTGCTGACGGCGGACGGAAGCGTAGACGCCGCCGGCGTGCTGCTGTTCAACGTGCCATCGGTTCCGGTGTTCGTGATCACGTCGCCTGCGGGCGCCGACCGCCTGTCGGCCGCGCTGCGCGAGCGGCCGTGGATCACCGCGATCCCCGGTTCATCGCTGGGCGACCAGCTCGACGCGCTCCGCCGGCACGGCCTGCGGCGGCTGATCTCGGTCGGCGGCCGGCGATCGGCGAGCGAGCTCGTCGACGGCGGGTTCGTGCGCGATGTGTATCTGACGACGACCGCCTCGCATGAAGGCGCGCCTGGCACGCCGTGGTACACCGGTACCCGCCATCTATCGCTCGAGACCGTCGTCGTCAAGGAGTGGAACGGTGCCGACGGCGTCGTTCATTTCGAGCATTCTCTGCTCCGGTGACGGAGGGGACGGAGGCTTCAGAGACGGAGGTCACGGAGGTTACGGAGGGAACGGGACAACATTACAACGGAGGATCGGAGAAACGGAGATCAACGGAGATTCATGGTGTTGTGGAAAGTGCAACCGTTCTTGAACGTCGCTCGATTTTCGGCCTGAATTCGAGAAGCATGAGTTGTGCAGTCCGAGTCGCATGCTTGCACCACTGGGCCGCATCAATCAGATCACGTCACAGATTATCAGCGGCGCCATCGAAGTGCACCGAGCACTCGGCCCAGGCCTGCTCGAAGCGGTTTATGCGCACTGTCTCGCGTCCGAGCTGCGACGCGGCGGGATGAAGATCGAAAGCGAGCTCAAGATTCCGGTCATCTACAAAGGCGTCGCGATGGATTGCGTCTACAAGATGGATCTACTCGTGGAAGGTCTGGTGGTGGTCGAAATGAAGTCCGTTGAGATCGTGCTGCCCGTTCACCGGGCTCAACTGCTTACCGAGCTCAAACTGGCCGCCAAGCCTGCAGGGCTGCTGCTGAATTTCAATGTGCCGGTCCTGAAGGACGGGATAACCCGCTTGCTGAATCGCGCCGCGCTCCAGCCTGTTTAGTCCGCCTCGAGTTTCCCCGCCTCGAGTTTCCGCGCCCTCGATTTTCCCCGCCTCGAGTCTCTCCGCCTTGAGTTTCCGGCCTTGAGTTTCTCCGTTAATCTCCGTTTCTCCGATCCTCCGTTGTGATGTTGTCCCGTTCCCTCCGTCACCTCCGTGTCCTCCGTCTCTGAAACCTCCGTCCCCTCCGTCATCTCGGCGCGCCACTCATCTCGACGATCGCCTCCCATTCCTCGGAAGAAACGGGCATGACCGACAATCTCGGCACGCGCGTCAGCGGCATGGACGCGAAGCGGCCGTCGGCTTTGATCGACGCGAGCGTCACCGGAGCTTTCAACTTCTTCACCGGTTCGACATCGACCGCATACAGCTTGCCTGTCTTGTCGGCGGGATCGGGGTACGCGTTGTCCGCGGCGCGGCAGATGCCGACGACGGCCTTCTCGTCGCCCGTGTGATAGAAGAAAATCCGGTCGCCTTTCTTCACGGCGCGCAGATGTTTCTGCGCGACCGGATTGCGTACGCCCGTCCACGACGTGTGGCCGTCGCGCACGAGATCATCGAAGTTGTAGTGTGTCGGCTCTTCCTTGAACAGCCAGTGCATAGCCGCCGATCCTACTCCGGCGCGCGGCCCGTGGCGCAACTTCTTCCAGCCCGGCGCCGATCCCCGCGGAGCGTCAAGGCGCGTTATACGATCGGATCGATGGCCGTATGCGTGGGGCGCGTGGGTCGGCGGTGAGTGCAAAGCGCGTGACGCTTCCTGGCGGGAAGGGACGCCGGCTTCCGGAATCCGTCTGGGCGCATCGACGGCTGACCGACTGCCTTCGGCCCGGCATCCGCGTGCTGCTCGTCGGCATCAATCCGGGCGTCATGTCGGCCGCGACCGGGCATCATTTCGCGGGACCGTCGAACCGCTTCTGGAAGCTCTTGTACGAATCGGGCCTTGTTCCCGAACGTATCTCGCACGATGACGACGTGGGGCTGCCGGACTGGGGATTCGGCATGACGAATCTCGTGGCGCGCCCAAGTCCCGGCATCGACGATCTCAGACCGCGGGAGTACCTCGACGGCTGGCGCGTGCTCGAGGAAAAGATCGCGCGCTACCGCCCGGAGATCGTCGCGTTCGTCGGCGTCACGATGTATCGCGCGTTGTGGAAGGTGCTGGGGCACGTTCCCGGCGCGAAGAGCCTGGCGGCCGCGGGCGGCCCGATCATCAAACCAGGCTTCCAGCGCGCCACCATCCACGGCGCGCGCATTTTCGTGCTGCCCAACCCGAGCGGACGCAACGCCAACTTTACGTACGCCGAAATGCTCGCCGCGTTCCGCGCGCTGCGCCGCGCGATGCGGAAGCGGCCAGCGTCAGGAGCCGAGACGACGACGGACGATCGCACGCAAAGGCCGCAAAGACCGCAAAGAAAAAAGTGATGTGCGATTCGAGCATGGCCCGCACATTCGCGACGCTCATTCGCAGCGCAGCGCGATGACCGGGTCGACGGTCGCCGCGCGGCGTGCCGGGAGATATGCGGCGACCAGGGCGACGATGGATCTGCGCTCGGTTCCGGCCGACGACTGGCGCCTGTTCCCGGCGCTTGTGCGGCAGGGCCTTGGATTCGGTGAATCGAGAGGATTAGTCGGTGCGTAGGCTTTCAGACGGAGGGATCCTCGAGGCGCATCTGGCGGGCCAATACAGAGCGCACGACGCGACTGTGACAAGCAAGACGAAAATGCCGACGGCGTCTCCCAACAAGGGAAGGCCTACGCCATAGACGCGATTCCTCAGCAGTGCTCCCGCAGCTACCGCGCCCGCGAGTCCGACAATGAGCCCATAGACGACCGGTTGCAAACCGTGGCCAAGCACTTGCCGGACGACCGCGACTGAACTCGCGCCCAGCGCCAGGCGAACTCCGATCTCACGTCGACGCTCCCGAACGTGATACGACACGACGCCGTAGACGCCAATCACGGACAAGATCAGTCCCAAGATTCCCACGGCCATCAAGCCGATCGTCGGCATCCTTTTCTGATCCTTGACGGATTCGACCCACTGCTCGAGCGTCTTGACATCAATGGCGTTGACGCTAGGCGTGCCCGATTCCAATGATCGCCGTAGCGACTCGAACATGGTCGCCGTGGGTGTTTCGACGCGGGCGAGCAGGTACAAATGTCGCCCTCGTAAGTCCTGCGTCGCCCGGTAGAGCATCGGCTTGGCGGCCGCGCTGGGATTCTCCTCGTTCACGTTGGGCACGACGCCAACAACCTCGAGGATCTGGCTGTGATCTGAATCATCGATCCTGATGGACTGACCGATGGGATTCGCCGACGGCCAGAGCCGCCGCCCCAACGCGTCGTTCACGATGACTGAACGATCGTCAAACCCATCCGCTCGTGAGAAATCTCGACCGCCGAGCAATTGCACGCCGAGCGTGGCAAAGTACGAGGGACCAACCCAGAGTAGTCCGGCCGCTGCGCCGGACTCGGCACGCGACGACGGTTTGTCGCCTTTGAACACGGTGACCAGCGGCGCCGGCGTCAATGGCAGGGCGGAGACCGCGCTCACGCCAGAGACTCCCGGGACACGCAGGGCTTGCCGCTGAATATCGTCGTACAGCGATCCGCTCTGCGCAGCGTCTAAGCCCGAGACGTGACCGTAGTCGATCGTGATGGCTGCGACGTGGGCCGCGTCGTAGGGCAGGAATGCACCGGCGGATCTGATATAGCCATGAACGATCTGTGCGGCGACGATCAACAAGACGGCTGACGTGGCGAACTGAGCGGCGATGATGGTGTTGAAAATTCGATGCGATGACGGTGTATGCCCGCGTCCAGCCGTGCCGAGGCATTCGCGCACATCGATCCGGCTCCCGATCCAAAGAGGTGCCACGCTGCACCACAGCGTCGCAATGAGGCCGCCGAGTACGGCAAAGGCGAACACCTCGGCGTCCGGCTTGAGATTGAGGGCGAAACTGACGTAGCCGAAGGGACTCTCGAGGCGGCGCGCGGCGTACGTGGTGAGCCACGTGGCCAGCAACCCTCCGATGGCCGCACCGGCGGCTGATAGGACGAACGCTTCGGCCAGCGACTGACTCGCGATGCGCGCGAACGACGCTCCGAGGCTTCGACGGATCGCCACATCCCGCCACTGTGTGGCGCTCCTGGCCAAGACGAGCGCCGCGACGTTGGCGCAGGCGACCGCCATCAGCAAGGTCAGGATGATGTAAATGAACGTGGAGACTGCGAGGACAGGTCCCTGCAACGCGATCGGTACGCCAAAACCCGAAGCCGGGCGAATGAGAACGGCGTCTTTCGTTCGATTCGCCGAGTCTTCGACGGCGAGACGCGTCGTCAGTTGTGCTTCAGCCTGCTCGGTCGTCATGCCGTGCGGCAGGCGGCCCATCACGGTGAGTAGCGGGCCCGATTGGGTCGATTCTCCCGTGATTGACTGAGGGGATTCTCCCGTGATCGCGGCATATTGCGACAGCGGCAACCACAGGTCCGACGCGATCAAGCTGGTCGCTCCGACAAAGTCGGGTGCCGCGATGCCGACGACGCGCGCCGTGAGGCCGCCGACCTTCAGGTTGGATCCAATCGCAGTGATGTCGCCGTGGAAGCGCTGCGACCACAGGCGATAACTGAGCACCGCCACCGGTTCTTCATCGTGCCGGCCGACCGCGAAAAACTCGCCCGCAAACGGAGTCACCCGTAAGGTCTGGAAGTAGTTCGGGCTGACGATTTCCGCTTCGGCGCCCGTGGACTCAGGCTCACCGTGTGTCGTGATCGACACGTCAGCGTAGCTGCGAGCGAGTAACTCGATAGCATTGCTGCCGGGCTGTGTCAGCGCCTCATATTGCGCAAAGCTGAACGGACGAGGCCCTTTACCACGCTCGCTGACCGCGACCATCACCAATTGCCTCGCATCCGGAAACGGCAGCGGGCCAAAAAAGAGGCCGCGAACGATCGTGAACGCTGCAGTACTTGATCCCATGGCGATCGCCAAACAGGCGAGGGCCGCCGCCGACCACATACGCCGGGCCAGGAGCGCGCGCGTCGCGAGGCGCAAATCCCTATAGAGTCGTTCGGTCGTCGTCGCGATCCGCATCATCAGACCTCCGCGGCCGAAATCTTCTGGTTGCTTCGCACGTGTGAATGACGAATCGAGATGGCGACTGCGCGCATAACGCGCGCAGACCGACAGCGCGTGCCGCCAGTACCACAGCGATGCCCGGACACCGGTTCGCGCGCGGAATTCTTCGAGAAGATCGCCGCGCATCGCGTCACCGCGTACGTCGTGCGGCAGTAGGTGATCAACGAGCCATCGCGCCAGCTTCGGCGGGTTCATGGCCGGTCCTTGAGCAGATTGTCGAGGCCGCGCCACATCCGCCGCAGGATCTCGCGCGAGGCCCGGAGCGCGGCAATGCCGGATGGCGTGACCGTATAGATGCGCCGCGGCAAACCGTCCCTGACGGCCGTCCCGCTCGCGGTTCCCCAGCGCAGCAGGCCTTTCCGTTCCAACCGATCCAGCGACGTGTACAAATGGCCGCGCGACACACTCCGACCCGCTTGCTTTTCGAGTTCACGAGAAATGTCGGCGCCGAACGCTTCGTCCCCAAGGCGGAGGATCGCGAGCAACAGTAGCTGTTCGAATTCGCCCAGGTATGCGGGGTCCATCATCGCGTAGAGTCTACTATGTAGACTCACCTAGCGGACATACGGTCCTTGCCTCGTCGGAGTTCCGTTCAATGCGTCCTGCTGTTCTGGATTCTGCCCTGCCGGCGACCGGCGTGCTCATCAACTGACGACTGACGACGGCCCCCAACTCACCGCACGCTGCGACGACACCTCGATCACCTCGTTGATCTTTGCGTCTTTGGGGGCTCTGCGTGCGTTCGTCGTGACAGCGCGCGTCAGTGCGCCCCGAGCGGCCGCAACGCCAACTTCACCTACGCCGAAATGCTCGCCGCGTTCCGCGCGCTGCGCCGCGCGATGCGGAAGACTGCGACCCGGTAACATCGCGCAATCGCGCAAGCTCCGCAGAGTGCGAGCGAGCGTAAGCGATGAAATCAGTGCGCCCCTATCGGGCCGCCCTTCGCGCTCGGCCGCTTCATGATCAGCACGAGGGGCACGAGGACGACGAACACGAGACCGAGCAGACGGAAAAGGGAGATGAACGATTGCATGTAGGCCTGCTGCTGCACCGAGCCGAACAGCGCCCCATAGGCGCGCTGGGTCGCGGTAGCCATATCCGCCCCCTGCGCCAGAAATCCCGCGCGGGCGGTCTGGAACATGCGCTGCGCGGCCGCCGAATACGGCGTCACGTTCGCGCCATACAGATTGATGTATCCCTGCTGCTTGCTCGCGAGCATCGTGCCCGCGGCGGCGATCCCGATCGAGCCGCCCAGATTGCGCATCAGATTGAAGAGACTCGTCGCGTTGCCCATGCGCTCGCGCGGAATCGGATCCATGCTGACCGTCGTGAGCGGCACGAAGAGCGCCGAAAGCGCAAGCCCCTGGAAAAACTGCGGCCAGAAGATGTCCCAGTAGCCCGCGTTCAGATTCAGCTGCCCGAGCCAGATGAGCGTGAAGCCGCCGGACACGAGGCCGAAGGCCACGAGCTTGCGCGCGTCCATCTTGGTCGTGAGCACGCCCATCACCGGCATGCCGATGAGCGAGCCGATGCCGCGGGGCGCCATCGCGATGCCGGCCTGGAGCGCCGGATAGCCCAGCAGCGTCTGCAGCATGATGGGCAGCAGCACGAGGCTCCCGTACAGCACGAACCCCAGCGTCGTCATGAGGAACACGCCCGCGCTGTACGTCCGCTCCTTGAAGACGTGCAGATCGACGATCGGCTCCCGCGCCAACCATTCACGCGCGATGAACACGACCGACCCGATGGCCGCCGTCGCGACGAGGAATGTGATGAAGTGCGACGAGAACCAGTCGTGCTCGCTGCCGAGATCGAGCGCGATCTGCAGGCAGCCCACCCAGAGCGCGAGCAGGCCGATGCCCCAGTAGTCGATCTTTGTCGCCTGCTGCCGGAGGTACGGCGGGTCGAAGACGAAGAGCTGCGTCATGATCAGCGACGCGATGCCGACGGGCAGATTGATGTAGAACACCCAGCGCCAGCTGTACGTGTCGGTCAGCCATCCGCCGAGCACGGGGCCGAGAATCGGCGCCACGACGATGCCGAGGCCCCAGAAGCCCATCGCCTTGCCGCGCTCCTGCGGCGGGAACGACTCGAGCAGCACGGCCTGCGACAGCGGCTGCAGCGCTCCGCCGGTCGCGCCTTGAACCAAGCGGAAGAAGACGAGCGTCGGCAGATTCGGTGCCAGTCCGCAGAGCAGCGACGCCGTGGTGAAGCCCACCACCGACGCCATCAGCAGCCGCTTGCGCCCGTAATTGCGTGCGAGCCAGCCCGTCATCGGCAGCACGACGGCGTTCGCGACCAGGTACGACGTCAGCACCCACGTCGCTTCCTGGATCGTCGCCGACAGATTCCCCGCGATGTGCGGCAGCGACACGTTGACGACGGTCGTGTCGAGCACTTCCATGAACGTCGCGAACATGACGGCGATCGCGACGATCCACGGATTGACGTGTTTGGGTTCGGTCACTTCACAAATACCGTCGGCGTCACTGACATGCCCGGCCGCAGCTCGTGATTCTTGTCTTCACCGGCATCGAGCACGATCTTGACCGGAATCCGCTGCACGACCTTGACGAAGTTGCCGCTGGCGTTCTCCGGCGGCAGCAGACTGAACTTGGCGCCCGTCGCCGCCGAGATGCTGTCCACGTGGCCTTTGAACTCGCGGCCGCCGAGCGCGTCGACCGAGAACGTCGCTGCCTGTCCCGGCCGCATCTCGTTCAGCTGCGTTTCCTTGAAGTTCGCCGTCACCCAGATGTCCTGCAGCGCGACGAGGGCCATCAGCGGCTGTCCGGCCTGCACGACCTGACCGATCTCCACCGTCTTCCGGCTGACGACGCCGTCGCTCGGCGCCTTCACGGTCGCGTACTGCAGGTTCAGCTCTGCCTGCTCCATCGCCGCCTGCGCCTGCTCGACGCGCGCCTCGGCGGACGCCGCGCGCGCGCGCGTGACCTGCAGCTGCTCGGGCGCGGTTTTCGCCGTCCGCAGCCCTGCCTGCGCCTGCGCCACTGCCGCGCGCGCCTGC
>JBOGIZ010000848.1:0-2544 GCA_050747805.1 Vicinamibacterales bacterium
GCGCTATCCATTCGTCATAGCTCAATATGGCGAGCGGCGCCTCCCCTGGATGCACGTCGTCTTCAGCGTGGAAGAAACGTCCGACCAGCGGGCGGACGCCCAAGAGGTCGAAGTAGTTGCCCGTCACGAGGTAGCCCCATGCGCGGCGGGGCTGCGCACCTGTCGTGCCCGTTTCGATGCTCATCGGCGCCGCGCGGTAACCGCCGAGCGCCTCGAAGGCTGTCGTGCGGTCGCGAATGTCGACGTAGTTGGGATACGACTGCCCTGGCCCCTGCGACGTCTGCACGAAGACGACACGGTCCGGGTCGGCCACGTGCGGCAACGGCCGCAGGATGAGGCCGTTCACGACGCTGAACACGAGCGCATTGACGCCAATCCCAAGCGCGAGCGAGACGATCGCGGTGATGGCAACGCCCGGCGCCCGACGGATCGTACGCAATGCGTAGACGAGGTCGGCGCGAAGATCGGCGAGCAGATGTGCCATGCGGGGGTTAGACGGCGTCCCACGAGAAAACGTTTGCCCCCGTACTCTATATGTCAGGCGTGGCGCGCGAAAGCGGCCTCAGCCTGCCGAATTCAAGGGGCACAGGTAGTCACGAGGGGGGAGCCCACGCCGATCGTCTGCAGGCTGACGCCTGCGGCACGCAGTTCGTCACGCCGGCGCGCGCGAGGTGCAACGTGGGGCGAAGGAGACAGAGTGAAGTCCCGCCCTACGAGTCCAATCGGTATTTCGCGAGGTAGTACGACAGCGCGCGCTGGCTGATGCCCATCAGCTCGGCGGCCTCCTTCTTCACGCCGCCGGCGCTCTCGAGTGCGCGCCGGATTGACTCCCGCTCCACCCATTCGATGTTCTGGCGCAGCTTGAGCGACGGCGGCCCGCCCGTCTGGGGCGCCGACGCGCCGAACACGGAGACGGCCTTGGCCGTAATCGTTGGCCCTGCCGAGAGGACGACAGCTCGCTCGATGGTGTTCTCGAGTTCGCGCACGTTGCCGGGCCAGTCGTACTGCTGCAGGGCGGCAAGCACGCCGTCATCCATTCTCTCGATCCGCCGCCCGGTGCGTTGCGCGTGCTTGCGAACGAAATGCTCGGCCAGCGCCGGTATGTCCTCGCGCCGCTCGCGCAGCGGGGGAATCTGGATCGGGATGACGTTGAGCCGGTAGAACAGGTCTTCCTGGAATGTTCCGTCGGCGACCATCTGCCGCATGTCGCGGTTCGTCGCGGCGATGACGCGGAGGTCGATCTTCTCCGTGCGCTCGGCCCCGAGCGGCTCGAACTCGCGCTCCTGCAGTACGCGCAGCAGTTTGGACTGCAGCGTCAGGCTCATCGTCCCGATCTCGTCGAGAAAGATGGAGCCGCCGTCGGCGAGCGCGAACTTGCCTTTCTTGCTCGCCATCGCGCCGGTGAACGCCCCCCGCACGTGCCCGAACAGCTCGGATTCGAGGAGCGTTTCGGGAATCGCCGCGCAGTTCACTTTGATGAGCGGCTTGTCGCGCTGCGCGCTGCGGTGATGAATCGCGCGCGCGACGAGCTCCTTCCCGGTGCCGGTCTCGCCGGTGATGAGGACCGTGCTCTTCGTGTCCGCCACCCGCTCCGCGCGCTCGATGACGTCCTGCATCGCGCGGCTGCGCCCGACGATGCCGTAGTTGTCGAACTGTTCATCGCGCTCCGTGCGCAGGTAGCGATAGTCGGTCTGCAGACGCTGGTGATCGAGCGCCCGCTGCACCACGACAAGGAGTTCGTCTATTTCGAACGGCTTCTGCAGGTAGTCGAACGCGCCGAGCTTCATCGCCTCGATCGCGTTCTCGACGGTCGCGTGCGCCGTCATCATGACGACCTGCGGACCGTCCTCCAGCGCGCGGCCCACGCCGCCCGTGCGTCCGCCGGACGTGAGATTGCGGATGAAGTCCAGCCCCGACATCTCCGGCATCACGTTGTCCACGACGACGACATCGACGGTGCGATCGGCGAGCAGCCGCTGCCCCTGCCGAGCGCTGACCGTCTCGCAGACCTGGTGACCGGCGTCCCGCAGCGCGCGCCCCAGCGCCTTGAGGAGCTTCTCCTCGTCGTCAATCAGCAGAATTGACCCGGGCTGGCTCATGACCGTGGCAGCTCCACGCGGATTTCGGTACCGCGCCCGGGCGCGCTTGCGACCGCAATCGTGCCGCCGAGGCCTTCGACAATGTTCTTGGCGATGGGCAGGCCGAGCCCGGTCCCGCCGCGCTTGGTGGTGAAATAGGGGTCGAAGACGCGCGACAGATCGCCGGCGTCGATGCCCGCCCCGCGGTCGGCGATGACGATGCGCGCCCGATCGCCGTCGGCGGCCGTCGTGAGCGAGACCAGGGGCGCGGCCCCCTCGGGTGCCGTCGCGCCGTTGACCGCGTGCCGTGCGTTGACCAGCATGTTGACGAGCGCGAGGCGCAGCCGCTCGTGGTCTGCGATTACGTGCGTGAGATCCGGATCCAGCGACAGGTGCACCGCGGCTCCGGGCTCGGGCGCCTGCGCCGCGGCGGCCGCCTCGGCGCAGAGCGCGTTGAGATCCACGG
>JBOGIZ010000849.1:0-3415 GCA_050747805.1 Vicinamibacterales bacterium
GGCGTGGGGCCCCACCCCCACGCTGTTTGTCACGCTTCGGGGTTCGCTACGCTCACCCCTCGCGGCGTGCCCTTACCCGACGGATCCTTCCAGCGAAATCGACAGCAGCTTCTGCGCTTCGACCGCGAACTCCATCGGGAGCTCGCGGAAGACTTCCTTGCAGAAGCCGCTGACGATCATGTTCACGGCGTCCTCGGTCGCGATGCCGCGCTGGCGGCAGTAGAAAATCTGGTCCTCGCCGATCTTCGAGGTCGACGCTTCGTGCTCGACCTTCGCCGAGGTGTTGCGGATCTCGAGATAAGGAAAGGTGTGCGCGCCGCACTTGTCGCCGATGAGCAGCGAGTCGCACTGCGAATAGTTCCGCGCGTGCTGGGCGTTCTTGCCGATGCGGACGAGCCCCCGATACGTATTCTGTCCGTGCCCCGCGGAGATGCCCTTCGAGACGATCGTGCTGCGGGTGTTCTTTCCGAGATGGATCATCTTCGTCCCGGTATCCGCCTGCTGCCAGTTGTTGGTCGTCGCGACCGAATAGAACTCGCCGATCGAACCATCGCCCTGGAGGATGCAGCCCGGATACTTCCAGGTGATCGCGGAGCCGGTCTCGACCTGCGTCCAGGTGATTTTCGAGCGCCGCCCCTGACAGAGCCCGCGCTTCGTGACGAAGTTGTAGATGCCGCCCTTCCCTTGTTTGTCGCCGGGGTACCAGTTCTGAATCGTCGAATACTTGATCGTCGCATCGTCGTGCGCGACGAGCTCGACGACGGCCGCGTGAAGCTGGTTTTCGTCGCGCATCGGCGCCGTGCAGCCTTCGAGGTAGCTCACCTGCGCGCCTTCGTCGGCGATGATGAGCGTCCGCTCGAACTGTCCGGTGTCCTTCGCGTTGATGCGGAAGTACGTCGACAGCTCCATCGGGCAGCGGACGCCCTTGGGCACGTAGGCGAACGAACCATCGCTGAACACGGCGGAGTTCAGCGCCGCGAAGAAGTTGTCGGTGTGGGGCACGACCGAGCCGAGGTACTTCTTCACCAGCTCGGGATGGTGCTGCACGGCTTCCGAGAACGACATGAAAATGATGCCCAGCTTCGCGAGCTTTTCGCGAAACGTCGTCGCGACCGAAACGCTGTCGAACACGGCGTCAACGGCGACGCCCGACAGCAGCTTCTGCTCCTCGAGCGGAATGCCGAGCTTGTCGAACGTGCGCTTCACCTCGGGGTCGACTTCGTCGAGGCTGTTGAGCGCTTTTTTCTTCTTCGGCGCCGAGTAGTAGACGATGTCCTGGTAGTTGATCGGGTCGTACTTGACGTTCTGCCAAGTCGGCTCCTTCATCGTGAGCCAGAGCCGATACGCTTTCAGACGCCACTGCAGGAGCCAGTCCGGTTCGTTCTTCTTCGCGGAAATGAGCCGGATGACGTCCTCGCTGAGACCCTTCGGGATGGTCTCGGCTTCGACGTCGCTGTAGAAGCCGTACTTGTACTCGCGATTGGCGAGCTGTTCGATGGTTTCGGTGGAAGTGCTCATGTCAGTGACCGGTTCCCAGTGACCGGTTGCCAGTTCTCATCAGACGCTGAAGCTCGTGCCGCACCCGCATGATGATTTCGCGTTCGGATTGTGAAAAATGAAACCCTTGCTCACGAGGCTCGTGTCGTAATCGAGCGTCGTTCCGTCCAGAAATCGGAAGCTTCTCGGATCGATGAACACCTTCGACTGTTCGGGGCCTTCGAATACGTGATCGCCTTCGCGCGGCGCGGCCTCCCAGGCAAACGTGTAGCTCAAGCCGGAACAGCCGCCGGCCTTGATCCCGATCCGCAGGCCGCCATCGGGAATGCCGTTTTTCGCGGTCATCCGGCGAATGAGTTTTCCCGCGTTGTCGCTGATTTGCACCATGTCCGATCGCCCGGCCGTCTAACTACGACCAGAAGAGTCCTATTTTAGCGTTTTACGCCGCAATCGTGCAAGCTCCTTGAGTCCTGGCGACCTTTCGCCTAAACTTCGCGCAGGTGTCGTCCCTTACCCTGGTTCTCGTTGCCGCGGCCGCGTTCGCCGCCGGCTGGTGGCTGGCGCGTTCGCAGGACCGCAGCCTCAAAGACCGTTTTTCGGCGTTGTCGACCGAGGCGCTCCGCAGCAACAGCGACGCGTTTCTGCAGCTGGCGAAAAGCTCGCTCGAACAGGCGCGTCAGGGAGCGACCGCGGATCTCGACGCGCGGCGCCAGGCGATTACGTCCCTCGTCGACCAGATGAGGCAGACGCTCGAAAAGCTCGACACGCAGCTACGCGACGCCGGGAAAGATCAGGCCGACCTGCGCGGACAGCTCGTCGCGGCGGGCCGTACGCAGGCCGAGCTGCAAAAGCAGACACAGGCGCTCGTCAGCGCGCTGCGGTCCCCGAACCAGCGCGGCCGCTGGGGAGAGGTCCAGCTGCGGACCGTGCTCGAGCGTTCCGGCATGCTCATGCACTGTGACTTTCTCGAGAAGGACGCCGCGACCGACGACGATGGGCGGCGGCTGGTGCCGGACGTCCGTGTGCTGCTGCCAAACGACGCGTGCATCGTGATCGACGCGAAGGTGCCGATCGACGCGTATCTGAATTCGACGACTGCCACCGACGAGCCGGCGCGCGAGGCGTTGCTCCGGGATCACACGCGCCAGGTGCGCGATCACGTCAAGACGCTTGCCGCGAAAAGCTACTGGTCGAGGTTCCAGCCGGCGCCTGAGTTCGTGGTGATGTTCATCCCCGCCGAGCCGCTCTTTTACGCGGCGATGCAGAACGACCCCGACCTGTTCGACATGGCGATCGGTCAGCGCGTGATTCCCGCGTCACCGCTGACGCTCGTCGCGCTGCTGCGCACGATCGAATCCGCCTGGCAGCAGCAGCGGCTGACGGAAAACGCGGCGCACATCCGTGAGCTTGGCAAGGAACTTTACGAGCGGCTCGCGACGATGGCGGAGCATGTGGCGGACGTCGGGCGGCAGCTCAAACGCGCCGGACAGTCGTACGACGACTTCATCGGCTCGCTCGAAGCGCGCGTGCTCGTCTCGGCGCGGAAGTTCCGCGATCTCGGCGTCACGCCCGCGCGGGATCTGCCCGACGATCTTCCGCCCGCACAGCTGGAGGTGCGCGAGCCTAGCGCGACCGAGCTGCGCGCAGCGGTGCAGGAATCGCTCATCGAAGCCGAGCTCGTGGAACACGACGCTGCCCGATAGAGCGGCGTCGGCGTCAGCGAATCGTCGCAGTCAGCGTGACCTGCGCGCGGACTTCGAGCTCGCCCGACTCGATCGGAACCGCGGGCTGCGCCGCCACGCCCATCATCGCGGCGCGCGGCGCCAGAACATCCATCGAGCGCACGGTCGCCTGGCGCTGTTCCTCGATCCGGAGCACGCGATCGATCTGCACGCCGGCGCCGTTGGCGATCGCGTCC
>JBOGIZ010000850.1:0-1654 GCA_050747805.1 Vicinamibacterales bacterium
CCTTCACGCTCTCGAACATCTTCTACGTCCGCGACCTGACGCTCGCCTTTCGATCGCGTTTTCTGTTTTTTCGACACACGGCGCTGCACGGCATCTGGCCGCTCTGGGACCCGTACGTGGCCAACGGTCAATCGGCCGCCGGCGACGCGCTGTATCAGCTGTTTCATTTCCCGTCGATCCCGATCAGGCTGCTGCTGCCGCCGGTCGTCGCCTATAACACCTGGATTGCACTACCCGTCCCACTGGCCGGCATCGGGGCGTTTCTGTATCTGCGGCGGTGGGTGAGCCGCCCCGCGGCGGCGCTGGGGGCTCTGACGTTCGCGCTCGCCGGGCCGACGGTGTCGAGCACCAATTTCCCAAACCTGTCGTGGTCGATTACCTGCGTGCCGTTCCTGTTCTGGTCGATCGACCGTCTCGCCGCGCGCCGCAAGGCCGCGGACGGCATGGTCGTCGCGCTCGTCGTCGCCGCGCAGGCGCTCGCCGGCGAGCCCGTCACGCTCGGGGCGACGCTGGCGATCGCCGCCGCGTACGTCGCGTTTCCGCTGCGCGGGCTGCTGAGATGGCGTCTGCTGCTGATCTGCGCTGCCGCGATGCTGCTCGGCGTGCTGCTCGCCGCGATTCAACTGGTCCCGCTCGCCGCCGTGGGCCGCGGCTCGGTGCGCGCGGTGATGCAGCCGGACGACTTCTGGTCTTTCCATCCCCTCGCGGTACTCGAACTGGTGGCG
Source organism: Vicinamibacterales bacterium (assembly GCA_050747805.1). Lineage (GTDB taxonomy): Bacteria > Acidobacteriota > Vicinamibacteria > Vicinamibacterales > 2-12-FULL-66-21 > JAICSD01. Next base: position 726 of record JBOGIZ010000850.1, read on the forward strand.
CCGCATTTCTTCGGCGAATATTTCAATTCGAACCTGTCTGAGCTCACATGGATGCCCGCGCTCAACAGCGGACGCGAGCCGTTCTACTACAGCATGTACCTCGGCGTGCCGGCCCTCCTCGCCGCCGGTGTCGCCGCGCTGTCGCGCCGGCCGAAGACCACGTTCTGGGCACTGGTCGTCGCGACGTGCATCCTCGCGTCGTTCGGCGCGCATACGCCGTTCTATCCCGCCATCCAGGCGATTGTTCCGGGCATCAAAGCGTTTCGTTTTCCTGTGAAGTACCTCGCGCTGGCCGCCATGGGGACGTCCACGCTCGCGGCGTTCGCGTGCGACTGGATGATCGCGGGAGACGTCCCGCAGCGGCCGCGGTGGGCGGCGATCGGGATCGCGCTCGGTCTCGGCGCGGTGGCCTATGGATTCATCGCATGGCAGATGCTCGCGCCGCGCGTCCCGCTGTCCCTGACCTACAGGCTTGCGCTGGCGATGCAGGTGCACTCGCCGATTCAGGCGGCTGAATTCCTGATCTATCGCGCGCGTCCCCTCATCACGGCGCTTTTCCTCAAGGTCATCTGCGGCGCATTTCTTTTCGCCATCGCGGCGTCGGCGCGACGCGAGCGCCGCCTCGCGGCTGCGCTGTTCGCCGTGTTCATGGTCGTCGATCTCCTTGCGGCCAATTCGAGCGTCAATCCGACCATGCCGCTGTCGCTGCTCGACAAGCCGGCGTGGCTCTCGAAGCTGCCCCCGAACATGCACGCGCGCGTGTACCTGGGCGGGCGTCTCGACGGCTGGGTCGACGTGAGGGAAATTGACTCGCCGAAGTACATCGCCGAAATTCCCGGCTACACGCCGATGCAGCAGCGGTTCCTGACCGTGAACGACATGATCTTTCATCCGTCAGGCTGGGGTCTGCGCGAGTCGCTGTCGTACGA
>JBOGIZ010000851.1:0-1707 GCA_050747805.1 Vicinamibacterales bacterium
GAGCTTCTTGGAGCTTGCGCTCCTCAACCAGTCCAGAGGAAGTGCAGGGCGGCACCTTCACGATCACCAATCCCGGCATTTTTGGCGCCGTCTATGGTCTCCCGCTCATCAACCAGCCGCAGGCCGCGATTCTCGGCGTCGGCGCCATCGAGAAGCGCGCCGTCGTCATCGACGATGCGATCGCGATTCGGCCAACGTGTCATCTGTCGCTCGGCTACGACCATCGCCTGATCGACGGGGCGGATGCCGGACGGTTCCTGTCCTACATCAAGGATCGTCTCGAGAAGTTCGATGAGGCGTGGATCTAGCGTCGCCCCTCGGCCAGCCTCCGCTACAGCTACGGCGGCCCGCCGAAGCCTCGGCGAAGGCGGGACTCCCCGACACGCGTCCTCGCTCGCCGGCTCGCTTGCGCCTCCGCTACAGCTACGGCGAGACCACGCCTATGAGATGAGTTCTCCACGCGCGAGCAGAGCTCTCGACGTCCGCCGGATCGGAACGATTGCGTACAAAGACGCGGTTGCCCTGCAGGCGGGACTGGTTGAGGAGCGCAAGCTGGGTTTGATCGCCGATCAGCTTCTGCTGCTCGAGCACCCGGCCGTCGTAACGCTCGGCGTCCGCAATCGCAGCGACCGGTCGCACGTGCTCGAATCGACGGAGTCGCTCGCGTCGCGCGGCGTCGAGCTGTTCGAGGCGGGTCGGGGCGGGGACGTGACGTTTCATGGACCCGGTCAGCTCGTCGGCTACCCCATCGTCGATCTGAAGCCCGACCGCTGCGATGTGCATCGCTATGTCCGCGACTTGGAAGAGGTTCTCATCCGCGCGGCCGCCGAGTTCGACATATCGGCCGGTCGTATCCCGGGGCTCACGGGAATCTGGGTCGGCAACGAGAAGCTCGCCGCGATCGGCGTGCGCATTTCACGCTGGGTGACGAGCCACGGATTTGCGCTCAATGTCACAACCGATCTGTCGGGCTTCGACCTGATCGTACCGTGCGGGATTCCCGACAAAGGGGTCACCTCGATGCAGCGTCTGCTTGGTAGAACGGTCCCCATACGCGCCGTCGAGGACGCGGTCGTGCGCCAGTTCTGCGAGGTATTTGACGCGCGAGTCGCTGCTGAGCCTGTGTCGGATCTATAACCGCCGAGCTAACTTACTGAAAATTAGTCACTTACCATCCGGGAATAATGGTTCCGGATCCGGTGTTTTGCCCTCATACGGAGGCCCTTGAGATATGCGTGAGGCTACTGCCGAGCGCGATCTGATCGGCCGCATGCGCGCCAGAGACGGCTCCGCCGTCGCCGAGCTGGCGTCCCTCTACGGCCCGCAGATTCAGCAGCTCGCATTTCGTTACATGAGGAACTGGGAAGACGCCGAAGAGGTCGCCCAGGACGTCCTGATGAAGGTGTATCGCAAAATCGAGGCGTTCCGGGGCGATGCGGCGCTCTCGTCGTGGATCTATCGCATCACGTTCAATACCGCGATGTCGCGGCTGCGAACCGGACGCGCAAGGCGCGAGATGGACCGGCCGCAGACGACCGATTCGCCGGCAGAGGCGGCGCGGCGCGAGCCGGCTGACTGGTCGACGCTTGCCGACGATCAGATCATGCGGTCCGAGATGCGGAACCGTCTCGTCGACGCGCTCGGCCGGCTGCAGACGGTGTATCGCATTCCCGTGCTGCTGCGTGATGTGAACGGCCTCTAGACGGA
>JBOGIZ010000852.1:0-4565 GCA_050747805.1 Vicinamibacterales bacterium
GGCGAAACCTCAGTAGATTGGGTGGCGGCGGCGCGTCTGTGCACACAGCTCGGCCGCGTCACGTCGAGCGGCGAACTGGGACCGCTCCTGCGGGACGCCGCGAAACTCCTGGGCGCCCGCGGCTTGATTGTCTGGACGTGGGATGCCGGCGCGTCCGAGCTCCGGCCCTCCATCGTTCACGGGTATTCCGACAAAGTGCGCGCGCGACTGCGGCCCGTCTCGCGGGACGCCGACAACGCGACGGCGGCCGCGTTCCGATCCGAAGACATTCACGCGGTCGCCGGCACCGACAACAGCCGTGCCGCGCTCGCCGTGCCGCTGCTGTCAGCAGCCGGCTGCGCGGGGGTGCTCGCGATGGAACTGCCGAACGGCCGGGAAGAACGCGCGTCGGTACGCGCAACGGCGACGTTCATCGCTGCCGTGCTCGCGCAGCTGATCTCCGGCCCGGACAGCCACTCCGAGTCACGCCCGGAGTCGGACTCGCGGCCGCTCCCCGCCGCCGACGTCGCGTCTCGCACCGCCTGAGCGAACTATTCTTTACTTTGTCGGTTTTTTCCGATTCTGTTCGCTGCGCCTTGTAGCGCGGGCTTGAGGCTTGGCCTGCCCGCGCGCGCAGAGCCGAAGGTCTGCGCTCCGTGCAAGTGAATGTCGTTAGGTCGCGCGTGCGGGCGAGAGATTCTTGATCCCGGCGCGAATCGTGTCGACCTGCTTCCAGTAGTCCTTCAGCGCGTCCTTGCCTTCGAGCGTCAGTCGGAGGTACGTGACCGGCGTCTTCTGTTCGTAGGCCTTCTCGATTTCGACGAGTCCCGCCCGCTGCAGCTTTGACACGTGGCTCGAGAGGTTGCCTTTCGTAAGGCCCGTGATGTTCAGCAGAAACAGGAAGTCTGCCTTCGCGCACGCGGATAACGCGACCAAGATGGCGAGGCGCGCGGGCTCGTGAACGAGGCGGTTCAACGACGCGAGAAATTCGTATGGTTCAGTCATGGGCATCGACGGCGTCGATTTCAGGCGGCCGCTTCATCGTCCTCAACAGCAGCAGATGGTCCAGCAATCCCGCGGCTACCAGGGCGCTTCCATAGGCCGTGAAGGCGGTCGCCTGCCATTCGAACGAGTGGTGCACTGTAGGAAACGAGGGGTACGCGGCGGCCGCGGCCGCGCCGACGAGGGCGGGAAGGAGCCAGTGCACGCGATAGGGCCAGTCGCGCACCACGACCCACGCGGGCCGCGCGCACAGCAAGAGGAGCAAGAACGACATCCGTGCCGCGAGAGGCGCATGGAAGTCGGCCAGAATCGGAGGATATAGGATGCCCGCAAACGCCACGGAAGAATCGGGAAACCATGTGGAGTGTGCCCGACCGAATCTGGTCACGTAATACGTCCTGAGACCGCGGCGAATGCGGGTCCAGTAGCAGACGAGGTATGCCACGAGGACTAAGCCAAGGGCCACGGCGTAGCGCTCGCTGTGGTCGCCGTCGCCGTATAAACAGAGCCACCCGACGCCGAGGATAATCGGCACCCCCGCATCGGCAGCGGTTCGAAGGCCCTGCAGCTCGCCGTACCGCCGGGCCAGCAGTCGAATGAGCCGCGGATTGAGGTCATCCATACAAACTGGTTTGCGCAGCAAACCATATCGCAAATCGATGTGAGCCGCAAACCTGACGAGAAAAGGAGCGCGAGAAAGACGGGAGCCCTCAGGGGGTCACTGACACCCAGGGCTGAGGGATAAAGAGACGCTCGAACAGGCTCACCGCGTACCGATCCGTCATGCCGGCGATGAAGTCTTTGGCGGCGACGTCGAGGCCGTCCTGATCGATCGTCTGCCGGTCGAGGAACTCGCCCGGATTCTCGCGCACCTTTTCCCACAGTCCGCCGAGAATGCCCGCCGCCTTCTTGAACTCGGCCGTCGCGACGTCGTTTTCGTAGACGGCGTCGAAGAGAAAACTGCGCAGGCCGACCGTGGCGTCGAGCACGCGGTCGCTCATCCGCACTTCCGCGAGATCGCCCTCGAGCGTCCGCATGACAACGTCGGTGACCATCGTCCCAATGCGCTGCGAGGACGTCCGGCCGAGCACGTCCGTCCACTCGCGGGGCAGATCCGTCACGTTCAATAATCCCGCCCGCACCGCATCGTCGATATCGTGATTCACGTACGCGATGATGTCGGCGACGCGTGCGATCTGCCCTTCGATCGTGGTCGCGCGGTGAGCGGGATCGGCGCCGACCGGCACGCCGTGCTTGCCCTTCGAATGGCGCGCGATGCCGTCGCGCACCTCCCACGTGAGATTCAACCCCTGACCATCGCTTTCGAGCACGTCCACGATGCGAAGGCTCTGCTCGTAGTGCTCGAAGCCGCCTGGTACGAGCGACTGGAGCACGCGTTCGCCGGCGTGCCCGAAGGGCGTGTGGCCCAGATCGTGTCCGAGCGCGATCGCTTCGGTCAGCTCTTCGTTCAAGCGCAGCACCTTGGCGATGCTTCGCGCGATCTGCGACACCTCGAGCGTATGCGTCAGACGCGTCCGATAGTGATCCCCTTCCGGAGCGAAGAACACCTGCGTCTTATGTTTGAGCCGGCGAAAGGCCTTCGAATGGATGATGCGGTCCCGGTCGCGCTGAAACGCCGGCCGGATGGCGTCCTCGGATTCCGGGCGCAGCCGCCCGCGCGTGCGATCGCTCTTGGCGGCCTGGCGCGCCAGAATCTCGTGCTCACGACGTTCGAGATCTTCACGGATGGACATATCAGGTGATCGGCGTAGCGCCAGCTAGAGTATCTCCCTCAAGAAGCTGGTTCCGTGCGCGAGCGGATCGACGCCGAACAGCTCCGCCAGCGTCTGGCCCAGATCCGCGAACGTCGCGCGGGTCCCAATGTTGACATTCGCCCGCACGGCGCGTCCGACAAGAAACACAGGGACGTATTCGCGGGCGTGATCTGTGCTCGGCGTCGTCGGATCGTTGCCGTGATCGGCCGTGACGATGAGCAGATCGCGGTCGCGCAGACGAGGAAGAAGCCTGGCAAGCCGCGCGTCGAAGCGTTCGAGATTCGCGGCGTAGCCCGCGGGATCGTTTCGATGGCCGTACTGCGTGTCGAAATCGACGAGGTTCGCAAACACCAGTCCAGGCTCCGCCAGGTCGAGCGCCTTCTCGATCTCATCGACGCCGTCATCGTCGCTTTTCGTGTGAATCGCGGTGGTGATGCCGCGGCCGGCGAACAAATCCTCGATCTTGCCGATGGCGATCACGGGTTTGCCGGCCCCGGTCAGGCGATCGAGGAGCGTCACGCCGCGCGGGGGAAGCGCGTAGTCGCGCCGATTCGCGGTGCGCGTGAACGATCCCGGGTGTCCAACGAACGGCCGCGCGATGACGCGCCCGATGCCCATCCCTTCGCCCGCGAGCTGATAGGCGATCTCACAGATCCGATACAGCTCCGAGACGGAAATGACATCCTCATGGGCGGCGATCTGGAAGACGCTGTCGGCCGACGTGTAGACGATCGGCGATCCCGTTCGCATGTGTTCGGGGCCGAGCTCGTCGATGATGACGGTGCCGGATGCCGCCTTGTTGCCGAGCGTCCGGCGGCCGATCCGTCGCTCGAACTCCTCGATGAGCGCCGCAGGAAAACCGTCCGGGAACGTCGGGAACGGCCGATCCAGCACGATGCCGGTCAGCTCCCAGTGTCCGGTGACCGAATCCTTCCCGGGCGAACGTTCGGCCATGCGGCCGTACGCGCCGAGGGTCGCGTCGATCGGCGGCATGCCGTGCACGTTGGCGACGAGCGGGAGTCCGAGCGTTCGGAGCGTCGGAAGTTTGAGCGAGATGCGCCGCGAAATGTGGCCGACCGTGTCGCTGCCAACGTCGCCGTACGCCGCCGCATCGGGCAGTTCGCCGATGCCGACGCTGTCGAGGACAACAAGAAAGACGCGGTTTGGAAGAGGGATGCTCACGCGCGCAGCGGATCGTTGAGGCTCACCAGCCGCGCCACCATATCGGCGGTATCGGGGCGTTCGCCGGCCGAATCGATCCAGCGTACATTAGGCTCTTTCCGGAACCAGATCAACTGACGGCGCGCGTACCGGCGGTTCTCGCGCACGATGATCTCCCGCGTCTCCGCTTCGCCGCGCACGCCGTGGAGATGCTCCAGCGCCTGGCGATAAACAAGGCCGGTGAACGGCAGCGCCGTCTCCGGAACGCCGCGCGCCAGCAGTCCGCGAATCTCGTCGAGGAGTCCGCGCGCGAACTGCCGATCGACACGCGTGGCCACACGCTCGGCCGTGTCTTTTGGCGGGATCCGCAGCGCGATCGTCGTAATGTCGTACTCCGGCAGCGGCGGCGCCGTCGCCGCGAAATGATCCGTCAAGGGACGTCCGGTAACCAGCCAGACCTCGAGCGCTCGCACGAGCCGCTTCACGTCGGGCGGCTGGATGCGCGCGGCAGACGCAGGATCTACCCTGGCAAGCCAACGGTGGAGGGCGTCCGGCCCTCGCCGGGCGGCCGCACGCTCCAGCCGTCGCCGGAGCGGCTCATCACGCCCGGGCCCTTCGAACAACCCCCGCGTCAGCGCGCGGTAATAG
>JBOGIZ010000853.1:0-3436 GCA_050747805.1 Vicinamibacterales bacterium
CTCCAGCCCATCGCGCGTAGGCAGCAGATCCGACCAGTAACACACGGGCCAGTAATCCCGCGCCGTCGCGACGACCGGGATTCCTGTCGTCCGCGCCGCTGCGATCGCGGGCAGCGTGGTCATCACGTGCTGGGCGTGAACGATGTCGACCTGTTCGGAGCGGATGACAGATGCCAGAAACGCGGCGAGCGACCGCGTCAGCCGCTCGCTCTTGAAGTAATTGCGCACGAATGGGACATCCGGGGCCGCGAACCCGAACCGCCGTACGCCAAAGCCGTCGTAGTCGCGATCGGTCACACCGCCAGCCGCGCCCGGAGCGGGCTGCACAATCCGCACGTCGTGGCCGCGCGCGCGGAGCCCGCGCGCCAGTTCGTACGTGCTCCAGCCACTGCCGCCGCAGACGGGCGGAAACGCGTCGGTCGCGATCAGGATCTTCATGCGGGAGAACGCGGCTGGCGCGCGTGCGCCTCAAGGATCGCACGTTCGAGCGCCGCGCAGTGCGTCGTCCAGCTGTATTCGCGCACGGCGCGCTCCCGAGCCGCATGCCCAAGGCGCGAGCGCAGCACGGGATCGGTCAGTTGCAGCAGCGCGCCGGCCAACGCGTCCGGTGCGGCGGGATCGTACAGGAGTCCTTCATGGCCGTCGGCGACCAGCGAGGGAAGCCGATCCACCGCCGGCGCGACGACCGGGAGGCCGGCCGCCATGTACTCGAACAGCTTGAGCGGCGACCAGTAAAAGCCCAGCGCGAGCGGCGCATGGGCGGACACGTCGAATGGCGCGACGCCGATGTCGGCGGCCGCCAGCGCGGCGGGCATTCGATCGTGCGGCAGCGCGCCCGTGACGACGATCGTCGGGATGTCCCTCGCGGCTTCGCGGACGCGCGGCAGTTCCGGCCCGTCGCCGACGAACACGCCGCCGATGTCCGCGTGCCCGCGCGCGTGCAGGGTTCGGATCGCGTCGACGAGATGAATGGCTCCATGCCATGCCCGAAAGGCGCCGGCGAAGATCGCGACGGTCGTCGTGGCAAGCCGCACGAACGGTGCCTGACCAGGGGCGTCGGGACGAAATCGGTCCGTGTCGGCGCCCCACTCCAGCTCGCGGATCCGAGTTCTGGGAATGTCGGGCGGCACGATCGACGCGTGGGGCGTGACGATCACGTCCGCCAACCGGCACAGAGACTCGCGCCAGCGCCGCATGGGTTGGAACACCAGCGCGCGGTCGAGCATGCCCTTGAGCGAGCCATGATGATCGATGACCGGGGCGTTCACCTCGAGCACGGCGACCGCGGCGACGTCGCGGGCCGCGCGGAGCGCCTCGCCGCCGAAGTTGTGGTAGCGCTCCATGACCACGTCGGGTTTCCACTGACGAACGATCTGCCGTACGCGTGTCGCGCGAAGCATCCGCAGGTGCGGGGAGCCAAGCGGCGCGGGCATTTCGATCCAGCGCACGGGAGACGCGTGCGGCTCACCAGCGCCCGGCGCGACGAGCGCCGTGACTTGATGTCCGAGCGCGGCGAGCCCTTCGGCAACCGCCGCAACGTGGACCGATCCACCGCGCGTGCCCGGCACCCTCTGGTCGATGGCCGAATAGAGGATCTTCATCATCGGCCGGACCCTGCGGCCGTGCGTTCGAGGAGTGCGAAGAACGGACCCGATTCAACGCGTCCGAACAGCAGAAGGTCCAGCTTCATCGCCAGCGTCAATGCCCGCAGCGCCGCGCGCGTGGAGCGGCTGGCCGCTACGCGCGCCTTGCCCGCGCGTCGGGCCGCCTTCAGGGCGTTCGCGTCGCTCATCGTGCAGTGCTCGGCGCGCCGGGCGCGGCGCGCGAGCCGCTGTTCCGCGATCCGCATGAGCACGTTCTCGACCAATCCCCCCACGATCGGCGTGTAGTAGCGGATGCGGACGATGCGGAAGCCGCAGGCGGCGGCGACGCGCCGCAGCTCGGGAATGTCGGCGAGCGGATTCAAGTGATCCGACTTTCGCAGGTGTTCCTGCCGCAAGTCGATCAGGCCGGCGCGATCGAGCCGCTCGGCGAAGCGGTTGATCCAGCGGAGCGCGACCGCGATTCGCGCGTTCTTGCGCACGTGCGTGTATACGAACAGCCGTCCGCCCGGTGCCAGCACGCGCGCCGCCTCGCGGAGAACGCCGCGCAGGGCGTCAGGCGAGAGGTGCTCGAGCACGTCGAGGGAGTAGGCGCGCGTGAACGCGCCGTCGCCGAACGGGAGGCGCCGCAAATCGCCGAGCAGCAGGTCGGCGTCGCGCCGCGCGTCGGCGGCGAAGAACGGACTGATGTCGACGCCGACGGCGGCCGCCCGCCAGTCGCGGTTCCAGAGCAGCGCCCGTCCGCTGCCGCAGCCGAGATCGACCACGCGATCGCTCGGCGACGGCGCCAGAAACGCCCGAAGCATATCGTTGCGGATCTTCGATCCCAAAAAGGGCGCCGACACCTGTTCGTAGCGCGCATCGGCGTGCAGCGCCGGATCGAGGTACTTCGTCCGCTCACTGAACGCGTCGTGCGGACGGAGATCCAGAAAATCGGCGGACTCGCTCGCGTACGTGTGGCCGCACGCCGCGCAGGTCAAGAAGGACGGCGAGCCGCCGAGCGCCCCCTGGCAGGCCGGACAGCGGACGATCGACAGCAGCGCGGGAGAGATCATCGCGGCGCGCCCCGCGGGTCCGCGCCGCCCGTCGTGATCGTCTCGAAGAACGCATCGAGCCGCTCGGCCCGTTTCGCCCACGTGTAATCGACGACGTCGGCGCGCGCCTGCGCGGCGAGACGTGCGCCGAGCGCGCGGTCGTCTTTCAACCGTGTGATCGCCGCGACGAACGCATGGGGGTTGCCCGCCTCGGCGAGCAGGGCATTACGCTCGTGGGTCAACACTTCGCGAATCGATGGCAGATCGCTCGCCACGATGGGACGGCCCGCCGTCATGTACTCGAAGAGCTTCAGCGGCGACGTGAATCGATCCGAAATCGCCGACCGGCGGTTCGGCAGCACGAGCGCGTCGGCCCGTGCGAGATGCCGCGCGACGTCGGCAGGCGGCACGGCGCCGGTGAACTCGACGCCATCGGCGCAGTCGAGATCCCGCGCGTAGACCTTGAGCCGCTCGAGATCCGGTTCGCGATCGTGCCCGCCGACGATCAGCGCGCGCGCGTCGGGAAGCGCCAGGGCGGCTTCGATGATCATTTCGACGCCCTTCCAGGGATAGAGATGTCCCGCATAGCCGATCGTGAACGGCCGATCGGACTCCGTCGACGGGTCCGGAAGCGGAGCGCCGAGCGCCGTGCCGTCCGGTACGACAGCCGTGTGCGGACGCGGGCCGTAGCGGCGTTCGAGTTCGCCGAGCAGCCCGGCGGTGATCGTCACGTAGCCCTCGGCGAGCCGCCAGACGCGCGCGTCGCGGGCCGCCAGACGCCGGAGCTTTGCCGCCGGCGCC
>JBOGIZ010000854.1:0-2176 GCA_050747805.1 Vicinamibacterales bacterium
TCCATCGACGGCTTGTCGTTGATCGCGAGCACGGTCTGTCGATTCGCGGTCCCGTCGAGGAGCCGATAGATATTGTCAGGCGCCTTCAACTCTTCACCGTTGATCGCCACAATGAAATCGCCGACCTTGACGTCGACGCCCGGCGCGGCGAGCGGCGCGCGCAGCTCGGGGTTCCAGCTCTCGGTGTCGTAGATGCGCGTGATCTTGTAGCGGCCGCCCTCGATCGTGAAGTCGGCGCCCAGCAGGCCGCCGTACGACGGCGGCACGCTCGGCATGTCGCCGCCGCGCACGAACGAATGGCCGATTGAAATTTCCGACCCCATCATGTCGAGCAGATAGTTCAGATCCGCGCGATGGTTCACGTACGGCAGCATCGCGCCGTACATCGCCTTGTCTTTCACCCAGTCGGTACCGTGCAGGTTCGGCACGTAGAGGTAATCGCGCTGATTGCGCCAGCCCTCGTTGAAGATCTGCCGGAATTCCGCCTTGGGATCGAGGTACATGCGCAGCGTCGCGTTGAGGCGGCCCTGTCCCGATGGCGGCGGGTTGCGATCCGCGTCCACGATGAACAGTCCCGGACTGGGGCCTTCCGCGCCGCCGCGTCCGGCTCCGCGCCCCGCTCCCCGCCCTCCGGCCCCCGCGGTGCGGTACAGCAGCTTCCGGCCGTCGGCGCTCACCGCGTAATCGACCGCGCCGCTCATGAACGCCGCCGCGCGCCTATCGCTCAGGCGATATCGGAGGATCCGGCTTCCGCTGCCGAATCCGCCCGTGGTGTCGTCGGCTGCGGCATTCGCGCCGGCCTCCAGGTAGAACACGGTTCCAGCGACGCCGGGCCGCAGCTTCGAGTACTGCCGCGCGGGCACGCCCGGAATCGAGATGATGCGATTCTGCAATCCGTCGAAGTCGATTTGCACGGTGACGTTCGGCCGCGGCGCGCGATCTGGCTGTCTCGACTGCGCGTTCGGATTCTGGTCCGACTCGCTCATCGCGGCCGTGTCGGAGGCATCGCCCGCGGACGGCGCTGATCCGGCTGACGCCCCGCGGCCGCGTCCGCCGCGGCCCTGTCCCCCGAAATCGCCGCGTCCGGCCGCGAACGTCACGCCCGAATCCTCGTCGCTCTCGGGCAGCAGCGGACTCGGCTCCGCCTTCTTCAACACCGCGAGATACAACCCGAAATTCTCAGTGTGGTCGTACGACGTCATGTCGAGCCACTCCGACTTCAGCCCGAAATCGGTCGAGGCGAAGAACCACAGGTATTTTCCGCTCGTATCGAACACCGGCCAGACGGCGTCGGCGAGACCATCGGTGACCTGATGGCTCTCTCCAGTCTCGGCGTTGCTGATGAAAATCGCGTGATACAGCGAGTCGAGATGGCTCGAGTACGCGATCCACTTTGAATCGGGACTCCAGACGGGGTTCACCGTCCGCGTCGGCACCATCCAGGGATCGCCGCCGACCATCTTCGCTTTGCCGCTCTCGACGTCGATCACCCAGACCTTCAGATTCGTGTCCGTATAGACGATCTTCTTCGAATCGGGCGACCACGACGGCGTGTAGTAATGGTACCGTCCTTCGAGAGGAATCGACCGCGGCGGCGTGAGGCCGTCCTGCGATTCGATCACGAGCTGATACTCACCCGACTTGTCGCTGAAGTACGAGACGTACTTCCCGTCGGGCGACCATGCCGGATCCCGTTCGGCCGATCCGCTCGAGTGCGACAGATCGCGCACGTCGCCTTTCTCGGCCGGGATCGTGAAGATCTCTCCGCGCGCTTCGACCAGCGCCCGCTTGCCGGTCGGCGACAGCGCAATACTCGAAATGCGGCTCGTCACATCGTCCCAATGCGGCATCATCCAGGGGAAGTCGCCGTTCGCCGTGATCGTGACGATGTGCTCTTTGCCGGATTTCGGGTCGAGTTCGTGGACGTAGCCTGCTTGCTCGAACACCAGCGCCCCGCCGCCCGAATCGAGCGTTTTCACGTCGAAGTCCGTGAAATGCGTCGCCTGCCACAACTTCTTCGTCTGGGTGTCGAACCCCCACACGTTCGAGACGCCGTCGCGATCGGACAAGAAATAGACGGTGGTGTTCCCGATCCACGCCGGCTCCATGTCTTTCGAGTCGGTCCACGGCGGCGTGATGAGGTCGTACGTCTTGAGGTCGACGATCCAGATCGGGC
>JBOGIZ010000855.1:0-3360 GCA_050747805.1 Vicinamibacterales bacterium
ATATCCGATCGCGCCGACTGATCCAGCCACGCTGACGTGAGCGCGAGCGCGACAAACGTCGTGCCGAACAGCAGCGGCTCGCTCATGGGCGTGCTTTGCAGATACAGCACGTTCGGATCGAGCATCAGAAGCGCCGCCGCGGTGAATCCGCCGACGTTCGACGAGGTCGACTGGTGAATCAGCGCGGCGATTGCCCAGGCTGCGGCAACCATCGCGACGATCGAGACCGCAACGGCGAAGGATCCGGTGCGATAGAAATAATCGATCTGGATGGGAACCGCGTTGATCAGATGCGGAAGCGGCAGCCAGACAGCGCCGACCTGCTGCCACCCAGGAATCAGATTGTCGAAAACGCGGCGCGCCACGACGAGATGCGCGCGCGCGTCGAAGTGGGCGAGCGTCAGCCCCAGTTCGTGATAGCGCACGGCAGCCGCGATGCCGAGCGCGCCGGCCGCTGCGGCGATCGCTGGCGCGCCGCCGCGCGCCCGGGCAGAAAGCTTCAACGAAGTTAGTCTACACTTCCGTGTGATGAACTTGATGGCTCGATGAAGCGGCTCCTCGCCTGGACGCAGGGAGCGGCGCTCGCGTGGGGCGGCCCCGGACTCTTCATCATCGGGTATCTCGACTCCTCGTTTCTGTCGTTTCCCGAGGTCAACGATCTCCTCGTCATCATGATGGTGGCCCGCCATCACGATCGTCTTCTGTACTACACGCTCCTGCCGACGCTCGGCTCGCTTGCCGGCTGTCTCACGTTGTATTTCATCGCGCGCAAGGGGGGGGAGGCGTTCATGCGGCGGCGCTTCAAGGAACACCACGTCGAGGGCGGACTGAAGCTCTTCCAGAAATACGGACTCCTGGCCGTCATCGTCCCGGCGCTGCTGCCGCCTCCGGCGCCGTTCAAGATCTTCATCCTGCTGGCGGGCGTTGCCGGCATTCCGCTGTGGCAATTCGCGACCGCTGTCTTCATCGCGCGTTTCATCCGCTATTTCGGTGAAGGACTGCTGGCGCTCCGCTACGGGGAGAGCGCGGCCACGTTTCTCAAGGCGCACGCCACGGCAGCGGGACTCTGGCTCGCCGGCATCGCACTCGTGGGGGGCACTGTCTGGATAGCCTGGAGCCGGAGACGACGAACGGCCTCCTCGTAGGGCGCCGCATTGCCTGCCATGCCAGAAACTGCATATAATCAAGCGCTTACCACCCGATGACCCCGGATATTTCCGTCGTCATTCCGATGCGGAATGAGTCGCCGAACGTTGACGATCTCTACCGCGAGGTCTCGACCGCCCTGATCGCGTTCGGCCGGCCGTTCGAGATCGTCGCGGTCGACGACGGAAGCACCGACGATACGTTCGACCGCCTCGCGCGTCTTCAGGCGCGCGACGCGCGGCTCCGCGTCATCCGCTTCCGCCGCAACTTCGGCCAGACCGCCGGCTTCGCCGCTGGGTTCGCGCACGCGCGCGGACGCTTCATCGTGACGATGGACGGCGACCTGCAGAACGATCCCTCCGACATCCCGAGAATGGTCCAGATGGCCGAATCGGGCCCGATCGACGTCGTCTGCGGATGGAGGAAGGATCGAAAGGATCCGTTCCTCAATCGACGGCTGCCGTCGATGCTCGCCAACAAGATCATCTCCGCGACGACGCGTGTGAGGCTGAACGACTACGGCTGCTCGTTGAAGGTGTTCCGCTCGGAAGTCGTCAAGCCGATGAAGCTGTACGGCGAGATGCACCGGTTCCTGCCGGCGATCGCGAGCGAGTTCGGCGTGACGATCGCGGAGGTGCCGGTCAATCACCGCGCGCGCGCACACGGAAAGTCGAAGTACGGCATCACGCGCACGATCCGCGTCGTGCTCGATCTGCTGACGGTGAAGTTTCTCGGCAGCTACAGCACGCGTCCGCTCCAGATGTTCGGCGGCATCGGATTGGCCCTCGGCGCGCTGGGCGTCGCGATTTGTGCGTATCTGGCGTATGTGCGCCTGTTTGCGTACGAGTCGATCGCCAACCGTCCGCTGTTGCTGCTCGGCGTCGTCCTCATCCTGAGCGGCATGCAGCTCGTCATGACGGGATTGATGGCCGAGATGATGTCGCGGACGTACCACGAGTCGCAGGACAAACCGACGTACGTGATTCGCGAAGTGCGCGAAGCGCCTGCCTCCGCCAAAGGATACGGCGGCGTCGAAGATCGCGAACACATCGAAGTGTGACGATGGGGAATCGACGTTGAAATGATGGCGGCTCGCAGTTGGTGGGAGAGAATCGAGGAGATCGCGTGCGGCGTTTGGATCTCTTGATCGCAGCGGCGGCGGCCGCCACGATCGTCGCGGCGTGCGGCACCAACAGCACGCCGACACAACCGACCAACAGCGGCGGCGGAAGCGGGACGTGCACGCCGCCGGCCAACACACCACCCGTGATCGCGTCGATCACCGCGCAGGGCACGCGGGCGAACGAACCGGCGGATTTTGCCGACGTCGGCGAGTCGATTCCGATCACGACCGTCGTGCAGGACGCCGAGACGCCGGTCGATCAGCTGCAGCTCACGTGGACCGCGACCGCGGGCACATTCAGCGGCTCCGGGACGAGCGTGACGTGGCAGGCGCCGGCGTCAGGCGCCGTCTCGACGCCGATGGACGTGGCGATCACGCTGACCGTCGTCGAGAACTACGGATGCGCAGGGCAGGCACCCACGTTCAAGAACACCGTCAGCGCGACCCATACGATCTCGCTGCACGACTCGGTGGCCGAGGTGGGCGGCATGGCGCGCCAGTTCCTACTCGATTTCTCCGATTCGACCATTACGGACGTGTCGTACATCATGCGCAACTTCGATCTGACGTGCTCGCAGGCGCAGGACGAAGCCAGCCAGGTCGCGCTCAATCGCCAGCATTTTCATATCGACAGCTGGAACATCGGAGCCGCGACCGTCACCGTTCCGTTCGGCGACAGCCTCTGCCTGATTCCCGGCCGGACGCAGCGCGGCGATGCGTGTTCGAGTACGCCGTCGCACTGGCAGTCGACGATCATCGTCGGGCCAGAACGCGGAGATGTGCAGGTCGCGGACGGCGTCGACTGGGTCTCGGCGTACTACCGTTCGCCGCTCGATGCGTGGAAGCTCTGTGACAGCCAGTTCCCGGGCACGTGCTCGGATGTGACGGCGGGCACCCCGTGCCCGAGCGACATGTTCCCGTCGATGGTGCCGGGCCGGATCAAGTAGCGCGCAGCACGTTCGCGAGACTGAGCAAGCTGGCGGGTCAGGTCTCCGCGCCGGGCCGCATCTCGAACGAGGCCTTGATCGCATAGAAAAACGCCTGCGCGATGCGGCGGTAGCCCGCGGCAGTTGGGTGGAGGCCGTCCGGGC
>JBOGIZ010000856.1:0-4363 GCA_050747805.1 Vicinamibacterales bacterium
CGCCAAAAGCACTCTCACGGGAGAGGCGCCGGCGGGTCGGGGCGGGGAGGCCCCTCCCAGCGCCACCGCGAACGTAATTGTGAAACGGACATTCAGCAAAAAGCGGCTATTTCAGAGCGGGGCGCCCTCGGCGCCAGCGCCCATCCTCTGGCCGCGATCGAGCTTCCGGCCAGAAGATGGGCACGACCCGCAGGTTCCCGGCGGAGTGCACGATCATCGGAATGAACAACGTGCCAGTCAGGACGTAAAGTGTCCCCAGCAGCAGCCCGGCGACCGGGCCATGACGATCCCGCGCCAGCCCTGATAGAGGTGCGCGCCGCCGAAAACCGCGGACGTCACCAGAATCATCCCGCCGGTGCCGAGCGACGGCAGCAGCGTGAAGAGATAGTCGAAGAGGAATCCGCGATAGAGCAGTTCTTCGGCGACGCCGCTGCCCAGGCTGATCGCCGCGAACCAGCGCAGTTCGCGTGCGGACTCGGGCAGCAGCGCGCCGCCGCGCTCGCGCAGCTTCTCGCGGAGCGTCGGCGCACGGCGCCGCAGCCCGATCGTCGACCATCCGAACAGGACCAGAACAAGGCCGATCACAACCGTCGAGATCGTCCAGGAATGGGGAGGCCGGAGGCCGAAACGCGCCGCGGGCACACCGCTGGCGAGCCAGAAGCCGAGCACGCCGGTCGTCATCAGGGCCTGCGTGAAGAGGACCCGCCGATACAGCGCGAGCCGCGGGTCTGGCCCTCCGGCGTCGATGCGCCGTTGTGCGGCGCGGTACTTGAGCCGCGACCAGAATGGCGCGACAAGCGCCGCGAAGGCCGCAAGCGCGTGGGCGAACACATGAATCATCAACGTAACGAAGGGCAGTACCCTAATCTTCGCTTGTCGAATCATCAAGAGAGAGCGGGTTGACACGAAACGTCTCATTGTTCTGATCACGACGCTCGCATGTGTCGTGGCCGTCCCGTAGCGGCTGGTCGCGCGGCAGCTCGCGAACCCGTCATCGTCCGCGCCGGCGACACCGTGACCTACGAGGTGAAGCTCAAAGAGGTCAAGAACTTCTACGATGGGGGCGGCGCGAAGCTCATCACGTCGGGAACGGATCATCTGAGCTGGGGCGAGTACCTGGCGGGATTCGGCACGCATCGCGAGCTGAATGCGTTCGTCCCGCCGGGGGCATGTCCGGCGGCGGCGGCGATCAAGATGGCGACGATCAACGCCGCTCACGCGATGCACTTCAGCGATGCGCTCGACATGATCGAGCCCGGGCGGCCGGAGCCCAAACGGTGAATTTCAACGATTTATTGGTCGGTGTGCGTTGGCGGCGGGGCGCCATGGCGCGGTGCTCGACACCTGTGGTATCACAGGAGAGCACGGCGAGGAGTTGACGAAAGCTGAGAAGCTTCTCGAAGAAGAAGTCGAGAATCGGCTAGACCGTCAGCTCAATAATATTGGTGTCCGGCTCGTCGTTCTACGGACGGCCACGAACCAGCTGGCAGCGCAACATTCTGCTCCAACCGGAGGGATGGAGCTGTGTGCGGTCGCGAGTGAGCGCGGCCTTTTTGGTAGATCCCGATCCGGCGCGTCAAGATGAGCAGATGACCGATGAACCGCGAGATCCTCCAACGCGTATGCCGGCAGCGCAAGCAGGAATCGGCCGCATTGCTTCGCGCGCGCATGTTTCCTGGGGCCTATTATCTCGCTGGCTACGCCGTGGAGTGCGCTCTCAAGGCCTGCGTCGCGAGGCAAACAAACAGGTTCGATTTTCCAAACAAGAAACTGGCAGCCGAGGCTTGGACGCACGATCTCCAAAAGCTGGTACAGTTGGCGGGAGTGTGGCCCGATCTTGAGCGTGACATGGAAACGAGCGCCGCGTTGCAGCTGAACTGGGTCATCGTGAAGGATTGGTCGGAGGCCGTTCGTTACGATACGTCAATAACGAAGGCTCAAGCGCGCGACCTTTATTCTGCCTGCACAACGCGTCGAGCCGGCATTCTTCCGTGGATACGACGTCGATGGTAGAAACTCAGTTGACGCCCGAGTTGATTCAAGAGGGAGCCGCGCTGGTAGAAAGGCTCGATCAGGAAGGCGTCTCTCCGGACGCCGCACTGTGGTTCTATTTTCCGGACATCAGTGCCTGGAAGCTCGTCTTGGCTGAAGTGAAGGTAGGCCCAGAGGGGCCACGGGAAGTCTATCGAACCATTCAGCGAACCCTGCAGACACTTCGTCACCAGATTGCTCATCTCTCTCTCGAAGATATAGCGGTCGCTAAACCGGACGCTCCCATCATCCTGCTGCTGACTCAAGCCATTGCGACCGGTCCTGGAATCAGTGGAATTCGCTTCAAGAACAACGTAATCGATGGCACCCTGATCGAGGACGCGTACATCTATCGGTTAAAGCGGGCCGCCTAAGCTAACCGGCGTATCCGGACTTCTCCGTCAAGGGAAACAGAAGGGGCTCGAGAAACACCCCACGGGCTCCGATTGACGCTGACCTAACCTGCCGGATTCCTTCGGACCTTTCTCGAGAGGTCGTCGATGCCCCAGCCGTCGCTTCATGCTTGCGAATCAGGAATCAGGACGACGACAGCCCCACCCACGCGACGACCAGCGCAATGATGACGAGCTTGACCAGCCATCCGAGCGCGTATGAGGTCACAAATACCCGGTGCAACTTCATGAACGCGGCGTTGGTCAGGATCAGCGGAAGCGGTCCGATGATCCAGATGGCGGCGGCGAGTTTCACGACGCTCACGGCCGAATGAAGACCAAGCCGCGCGGCAAGATACGCGAACGCCGCGGCAGTCGCGAACGGGAGCGGGCTCGTCAGAGCGATCGCGCGCCCCTCGTCGGACCGCCAGACCTCGGCGTAGGTCCAGCGCCGGTGCAGCCAGTCGCCCGCCGTGAGCCAGTCTATCAGCGACACCACCACGCCACTGCCGACCACGACCACGGCGAATCGCATCCAGCTCACCGTGGGCGAGATTATCATTTTCGCAAAGAATCGCGCGTTGGCGTTGGCAATGCTCGGTGAGCGCACTTCTCTCGAAATACGCGCAATCCATCGCCCCGCCGCGCACGATCGTCGCGATCCTCGATGATCATCTCCGAAATCAGCGCGCCGGTCATTCGTATCGGCTCGAAACGCGGCAAGGGACCTTTGCCGGTGGGCAGTGTAATCAATCCCTTGTCCGCCACCCTCTTGAGAGCCGTCTCCGGTTGCCGCGCTTCCTTGATCGGCTTGATGACGGCGATTGGCTGACCTCGCTCGGTGAGGATGACTTCTTTCCCGGCGCGGACGGCCCTGATGGCCTTCGAGAAATGCCGGTTGGCGTCGCGCAATCCGAGCTTCATGTGGTCATGTTACGAGATTGCGGATCACGCGCTCACCCGTCGCCGCGCTGGGGGTTGGCCGTGCCGCGGATCCCCCAAACGGGTGATCCGCCCGAGACGTCGCGCGTCCACAATGGGATGCAGTGCCCTCGGTCGATCCTCTTCCAGACGACGCCGCGCTGCTCGATGCATATTCGCGGGCAGTCATCCAGGCCGTGGAGCTGGTCGGACCGGCGGTCGCGCGAATCACAGCCGACGCCGGACAGGGTTCCGGATTCCTGTTCACACCCGACGGATTCGTCCTCACCAACAGCCACGTGATCACGCGCGCGCGCCGGGTCGGCGTCGCTCTTGCCGACGGCCGCTCGTTCAGTGCCGATCTGGTCGGCGACGACCCCCACACCGATCTCGCCGTGTTGCGCCTGCGAGACGCCTCCGGCGATCTTCCGTGGGCGCGGATGGGCGACTCGCGCGAAGTCCGAGTCGGCCAGGTGGCGATCGCGATTGGCAACCCGTTCGGCCTGCAGCACTCCGTCACCAGCGGCATAGTCAGCGCGCTCGGCCGGTCGCTCCGCGCGCGGACCGGCCGTCTCTTGGACGACGTCATTCAGAGCGACGCGGCGCTCAATCCCGGCAACTCCGGCGGCCCGCTCGTGACGACGCGCGGCGAGGTCATCGGCGTCAACACGGCGATGATCCAGGGGGCGCAGGGATTATCGTTCGCGATCGCCAGCAACACGGCGCGGTTCATCGCGTCGCGGCTCGTGCGCGACGGCCGCGTGCGCCGCAGCCACATCGGGATTGCGGCGCAGAATGTCTCTGTCCCTCGAGCACTCGCGCGAGCGAGCGGGATCGCCGCGGCCGCGGGCGTGCTGGTGACGTCGGTGGAAGCAGACAGTCCGGCGGCTGCGGCAGGATTGAAGGAAGGGGACATCCTGCTGGCGTTCGCGGGCCAGCCCGTGACCGCCGTCGACGATCTGCATAGAGCGCTGACCGACGATCGGATCGGCGCCCCCGCACCGCTCGTGGTGCTGCGC
>JBOGIZ010000857.1:0-5696 GCA_050747805.1 Vicinamibacterales bacterium
ATCCTCGATGAGGCGCCGCCAGCGCCGGCGCGCCGTGCCAGCATCGTCGAGGCGGTGATCGAAGAACGCCGGAGCAGCCGCTGAAGTTCTGGGACAGCTCGGCTCTCGTCCCGCTGCTCGTCGCCGAGAGGCGGACGCGACCCGTGCGAGCGATCTATCGCGCCGATCCGGAGATGCTGGCCTGGTGGGCGTCTGCCGTCGAGTGCGCATCGGCGATCTCGCGCCTCGAGCGTGATGGCGCGCTGACGGCGGCGCAGTCGGAGCAGGCGTTTGGGCGGCTCTCGGCGCTTCGGGCGTCCTGGCACGAGATCCAGCCGCTCGACGAGCTTCGAACGACCGCGGTTCGCTTTCTTCGCGTGCACCCTCTGCGCGCGGCCGACGCTCTTCAGCTGGCCGCGGCATTCGCCGCCTCCGAAGGGCATCCGCCCACACTGGAGGTCGTCTCACTGGATGTTCGGTTGTCGGACGCTGCGCGACGGGAGGGGTTTCGGGTGCTCGACGTACAATCGACTCCTACGCGCCCGTAGCTCAGGTGGATAGAGCATCGGCCTTCTAAGCCGAGGGTCGCAGGTTCGAGTCCTGCCGGGCGCGCCACTTTTTCCGGGTCTATTCCGATCACATGGGTGACGGTTTATTCCGGAGACATCGGTAATGTCAGCAGGACGTGCTGGACCTATGACGCCGCAGCCGAAGCTCTAATGTTCGTGGGCGCGCAGGCCGTCGATCGGATGTGGCTAGAATCGCGCACGGCGCGTGCGCCGCATCTGTACTTTCAAGCGGACATGTAGCTCATGGCTCGGTATCCGCCGTGGAGACAGGTACGCTGGACGACGGCTCTTCCTGCAAGCGATTGCCTCCGAAGACTTCGCTCGCTGAACAGCTTGCATATCATGAGAACCGAGCCGCATTTGCCGCGACAAAGAATAAGTGTCGTCGGTTCAAATGTTTGGTTCGTGTACTCTGGATTTTGGCCTGGAGCCCCATCGCTGCATGGGGTAATTGTTTCTGCGGGAGACGGCGCAAGGATTGTCGGCCGATTCAATCCCAACCCATTTACGGTAGCCGCGCTAACAATTTTCGTTTGGATGCTGACAGCATGTCTGATCCTGCTGTCGCGGGGCGGTGCCGGATTGAGAACGTTCTCGTGGCTTGTTGCGCATACGCCGACGACGCCGGTTGTCCTTCTAGTTGCTCTTTTTCTTGTTACCGGCGTAGTGCCGTGGCTCGGATGGTCACGGCAATGTCGAGCGATGTCGGACATCGTCGAGGACGTCTGCGAGGCGAGACCAGTCATGAGCAAAGGCCGGTGACGCGAGGCGACTGTGGTGCTCCGACTCCTCACTCGTGTCGCAGCGCCGACATCGGCTCGATTCGGAGCGCCCGCAGCGCCGGGATGTAGCATGCTGCGACGGCGACGCTGAAAAGAACGACGGCCACTGTGCCGAATGTCAGCGGATCCGTGGCCGATACGCTGTAGAGCAGCCCCGTCATCACACGGGTGAGCGCCAGTGCGCCGGCAAGCCCAACGCCCACGCCGATCAGCGCCAGCTTCGTGCCCTGCCCGACAATCAGCCGCAGGATCTCGCCGCGCTGGGCGCCCAGGGCGATCCGGATCCCGATTTCGCGCGTGCGCTGCGACACCGAATAGGAGATCACTCCGAACAGTCCGACGATCGCCAGCAGCAGCGCGATCGCGCTGAACGAACCCAGCAGGAAGGTCCGGAATCGCTCCTGCGCGACGGACTTGCCGAGCATGTCCTCCAGCGACGCGATGTCGGTGACCGGGAGGTTCTTGTCAATGGAGTAGACGGCCTGCCGAATGCTGGCGGCCGCGCTCGCGTCGCGCAACGACGTTCTCGCAACGACCTCGCCGCCCCAAAGCGGCTCCTGCTGGAACGGCACGTACATCAGCGGACCAGGCGTCCGGCCCAATGCGACGTCGCGCACGTCGCCGACGATGCCAACGATCTCGCGTGACACATCGCCGTTCGGCGGAAATCCGAATCGCATCCGTCGCCCGATCGGATCCTGGTCCGGGAAAAAGCGCCGCGCGAGCGTGTCGCTGATGATCGCCACCTTCGCATTGTCGGGGCCGTCCGCATCCGAAAAAAGACGGCCGCGCACCAGCCGAATGTCCATGACGCGGAAATAGTCCGAACTCACCGTGGCGTAATCGGCCGTCGGGGTCTTGCCCGGAGCCGGCGCCGGAGCGTTGACGATGGTGAACGGCAGAGTGGCGGCGCCCTGACGGTCCATCGGCAGCGGCGCGCCCAGCGCGGAGTTGCCAAGGCCAGGCTCGGCGTGAAGCTTCGTGAGCAGGCCGCGCGAGAAAGCTGCCCACTGCGCCGGTGTCGAGTATTGAAATCGTGGAAGCGAGATCTCGGCTTCGATGACGCGAGCGGGATTGAAACCCGGATCGACGGACGTCACGAGCGCGAAGCTGCGGATGAGCAGGCCGCCCGCAACCAGCAGCACCATCGCCAGCGCCACCTGCGCCACGGCGAGCACGCTCCTCGTGCGCCGGCCGCCGCGCCGGCCAGTGCGCTCGTCCCCGTCCTTGATGTCCATCTGCACCGCGGATGGCGCCGCCAGCAGAGCAGGCGTCAATCCAAACACCAGCGCGGCGGCCAACGAGACGGCGAGCGCGAAGGCCAGGACCGCGCCTCCAACGTGAATGGAATTGATCCGCGCGATATCGGCCGGCAGGAACGGCAGCAGGATCCTCACCACCCACGCCGCGAGCAGCACACCGGCGAGGGCGCCGAGCGACCCCAGCAGCGCGCTCTCCGTCAGGAGCTGTCTGACGATGCGCGCGCGCGTCGCCCCGAGCGCGATGCGCGTCGCGATCTCGCGCTGGCGCGATGTGGCGCGCGACAACAGAAGATTCGCGATATTGGCACAGGCGATCAACAGGACTACGCCGACCGCACCGAGCAGCACCAGCAGCGCAGGTTCGGTGTTGGCGACAACCGACTGGCGATACGGCTCGACGCGGATGGTGATGCCCGAATCCTGACTCGGATACTGCGCCGCCAGCCGCGCAGCCTGAATGGTCATCTCGGCCTGCGCCTGATCCACCGACACGCCCGGTTTGAGGCGCGCGATCCCGCCCAGCACCCGCGTCGTGCCCTGCGCAATCCGTGGGCCGAAGAGTGGATCTTGCCTCACGGGAATCCACACATCCTGCTGCGCCGCCCCGTCGGGATACCGGAACCGTGCCGGCAGAATCCCAACGACCGTAAACGGACGCATGTCGAGATGGATCGCCTGGCCGATGACCGCCGGATTCGATCCGAAGCGGCTGCGCCAGAGAGCCTCGCTCAGGACGGCGACAGGCGGCGAGCCGGCGTTGCCGTCCGCGGGCAGCAGCGTGCGGCCGGCCAGAGGCGCCGTGCCGAGCACGGAAAAAATCTCCGGCGTCACGTCGCCGGTGTTCGCAATGAACGGCTCCCCCGCGCCCGTGACGGTGAGGTCGTGAAAGGCGTTGCCGGCCATCTCGCTGAATACGCGATTGTGCTCGCGATAGTCGGTGAAATCGCGGTAGGAAAGGGCCGCCAGTGCGTTGGGCTGCTTCAATGGGGCATTGAAGACCAGCACAAGCTGACCCGGATCGGGATAGGGAAGCGGTCGCAGCAGGACCGCGTCGACCACGCTGAAGATCGCCGTCGTCGGACCGACGCCCAACGCCATCGTGAGCACGGCCACGAACACGAAGCCAGGAGACCGGCGCAGCACGCGCGCGCCGTAGCGGACGTCCTGACGGAGGTGATCCCACCAGAGCCGCCGCCGTGATTCGTGGAGCCGCTCACGTCCGAACATCACGTCACCTCCCGGTTGCCGGATCGCAGGAGACCAGGAGATCAGGAGGAATGGTTTTCAAGAAAATTTACTTCTGCTCTCATGAGTTCCTGCGATCGACGTCCGATCCGAAGTATATCGAGGCCCAGAGACGGGAGCGTATCGCGCGCGAGACCGGCGGTCAACGGGGGCGGCGCGCTAAGTGGGTCGTTTGCTAGATACTCGTCATGCCGGAGCCTTAGCCGTATGTGATGATGTGCCATGTCGGAAAGCGCCCAAGACGGCCACGTCGCGCGACAAGACTCTTACAACCGATCAACGGTCGGAGATAGCCCGGACCGAATCGATTGAGGAGTTGTTTACTTGCTGGGCTGAGGATGCGACCCGATGCCCTCTCCAGAGGAGGAATCCATGGCGAAGACTCATCGAAGTCGGCTAAGCAGCATAGTTGTTCTCTTGGGCATCGCGATACTCTTGTTGGCAGATGTAATGAAACACCCGCAGTTTCAAACGTACGCCCAGTCGGATGTCGTCGGCCTCCTAGGGAGCGGCTTTTGCTTCGGGGCTCTGTTCGCCCTACTGCTGCAGGCATTAACGGATAAATCAAACTGATGACCCATTACCCGGTGCGCGGGCGATGAGAGATGGGACTTTCAGGCCGCAGCCGGTTGCTTGGCGCCGCTCTAGGCGCTCAGCATCCGAAGTTGCCCGAGGGCCCGCAGACGTTCGCGCCGCCATCGGTGAATCCCGACAGCGGCGTCAGGGAGATCCCGCCGGCCGCGAGATCGTTGCCGCGAAGAACGTTGTTCGTCACCATCGGAGCGATCGGACCGAGTGAGACGACGATCGCAGTTATTCCGGTCCCGAGCGGATTGCGCAAGACGTTGCCGGCGATCGTATTGTCGGTGCAGAGTCCCGGCGCGGGCGCCGGATCGCAGAGCGCTCCGACGCTGTAAATCACGCGGATTGCTTGCACGCTCTGCGAGATCGTGTTGCCCGAAACCGTGTTCCCCTGCCAGTGCGTGCACCAGTACGAGCTGACGCCGGCGAAGATTGCGCTCGTGATGGTGTTGCCGGCGATGCTCGTGCCTGTCACAGCGTCCACGCCTTCGACGCCCGCGTCGAACACGTTCATGATGCTATTGCCCTGCACCGTGTCACCGCTCTCGCTCTGCAACACGATCCCATCGTCCGCTCCGCTCGGCGTGTCGTTGCCCTGGCCGGTCAGATCGTGGCCGTGGTAGCCGCCGTCGAGGACGTTGTCGAGCACCTGGTTGCCAGAGCCGCTGTCCAGAGCGACCACCCCGCCCGGGCGGCCAGCGACCGTAATCTGATTGCCGCGGATGATCGTGTTCTGGCCGTTCCGGATGAGCAAGATGTTTGCGATCGTCGAGTTTGCGATCGTCAAGTTCGTGACGTTGCTGGGGTTCCTGAATCCGACCGGGATCGTGCAATTGAGGATCGAGACATCCGAGGTTCCGCTCGAAATTGTCACGATTCCGTTGACAACGTGGTGCGCGCAGTCAACAGACACACCGCTGCTCGTGATCGTGAGACAGTCCGACATGTTGCCGGGGCTGCCTGCGTCGGCGTCGAGCGTGTACGATCCTGGCGCCGAAAACGTGCGGCAGGTCGATGGCGGCGGAGCAGTGGGCGTGGGAGACGACGCTGACGGTGTTGTCGGCGCCGTCGGCGTGGCGGACGACGATCCGCCGCACGCCATGAGCGCGCAGAGCACGGACAGCGCAGCGGCTGAAGCGGCGCAGGCGCCGCACCGGCGCGCGAGCCGCACGCTGGGCGCTGACATGCACGTCAAGGGTAGCGCAATTCGAGTGGCGATGCCCGATCTCAGGCTGTCGTCTCACCCGGCGCGGTAGAAGATCTGTCCAGGCGGCGAG
>JBOGIZ010000858.1:0-1794 GCA_050747805.1 Vicinamibacterales bacterium
GATCACGTGCTCGTGGGCTGCGGGTCGAGCGAAGTGCTTCGCATGTCGGTCGACGCGTGCGTCGGGCAGTCGAAGGCGCTTGTCGCGGGCCTGCCGACATTCGAGGATCCCGGCTACCACGCGCGCACGCTGCACGCGCCGGTCATCGACGTGCCCGTGGATACGCAGCTCGCGCTCGACCTCGACGCGATGGTGGCGCGCGCCCCTGGGGCAGGGCTCATCTTCTTCTGCAATCCGAACAATCCAACCGCGACGGTGCACGGCGCCAGCGACGTCCGTGAGTTCGTCGCGCGCGTCGGGCAGTCGTCGCCGGAGACGACGATCCTCATCGACGAGGCGTACCATGAGTACGTCGAAGATCCTTCGTACGCGACCGCCGTGCCGCTCGCGATCGACAACCCCCGCGTGATCGTGTCGCGGACGTTCTCGAAGGTGTTCGGCATGGCCGGCCTGCGCATTGGGTATGCGATCGCGCGCCCCGAGACCCTCGATCGGCTTCGTCCGTTCAAACTCGGGCAGGCGGTGAACGTGCTCGCGGCGTCGGCGGCCGTCGCGACGATCGCCGACACGGCGCGCATCGATGCCGAACGGGCGCGGAACCGCGGCGTCAAACAGTTCACGCGCGACGCCTTCGCGAAGCTGGGGTACGACGCTCCGCCGTCCCAGACCAACTTCATCATGGTCAACGTCGATCGCGACGTGCAGGGCGTCATCGACGGCTGCCGGAAGGCGGGCGTGCTCATCGGGCGGCCCTTCCCGCCGCTGACGAAGTGGGCGCGCGTCTCGATCGGGACGCAGGACGAAATGCAGCGCGCGATGGGGGTGATGGAGCGCGTGCTCGGTCCGCGTCTTTCGGCTGAGCGCGGTCGTCATTGAACGTCGCACGTGAGGCGCCAGCGCCTCTGCCGTGGTGGGTGGCGGCCGCGGACGGCATCACGATCGTCGCGGCCACGCTTGCTATAGACGTCTTCGTCATCGGCGGCTTCGTGCTTCACCTCGGCGTGCCGATCGGCGTGCACTCAGCGGGACGGCTGCTCTTCATCGCCGCGGCGATCGCCGCGCTCCGCCACGTGTTCGTGCCGCGAGATCCGATTCACCGGCGCGTGGCTCGTGTCTTCGCGACCGATCGGCCCGAGGCGGTCGCGCCCTTCGCGGCGGGCGTGCTTCTGTCGCGGATCATCATCCTGGTCGTCGGCTACTTCGCGGTCATCACGATTGGATTTCCCGACAAGCCGCCGGAGCAGGTGCCCCAGCCGTCCCTGAACCTTGCGCTGCGGTACGACGCCGGATGGTATGCGGGGATCGCGCTCGAGGGCTACTCCTTCCAGGGCCGCTTCGACCGACAGCAGAATCTGGCGTTCTTCCCTGCGTATCCGGTGCTGATGCGCACGGTCGGTTATGTATTTGGCGCGTTTACGCCGGGGATCTCACGGGATCGACGGCTCGTCCGCCTGAGCTGGGCCGGCACGGTCATCTCCTTCGTGGCGTTTGTCTGGGCCGCGGTGTATTTCCGGCGCCTGGCGCGCGACACCATTGGCGCCGACCGCGCCGCCGACGCCGTGACGCTGCTGGCCGCGTACCCCTTCGCCGTGTTTTTCAGCGCGGCGTACAGCGAGTCCGCGTTTGTGCTGGGTGCAGTCGCCGCGTTTTATCACGTCCGCCGCGGTGAATTCGGACGCGCCGCGGCGTGGGGTGTGTTCGTCGGTCTCCTCCGTCCGAACGGATGTTTTCTTTCGGTCGCGCTTGCGTGCCTTGTCGTGCCGGCCGCAGCCGAACGGATCCGGGCGCGCGCCC
>JBOGIZ010000859.1:0-3100 GCA_050747805.1 Vicinamibacterales bacterium
TTCCTGACCAACGCCAGCCACGGGACCGACCAGTTGCTGGTGCAGCGGCTGCTCGCCTGCCGCAGCCTGCGCGACAGCCAGAAAGCGATCATCACGAGCGGCTTCATCGTGTTCGCGCAGTTCGTGCTCTTCCTGGGGATCGGAATCATGCTGTTCGGGTATTACCAGCACGTCCCGCGCCCGGCGCTCACGACCAACGACGAGATCTTCCCCGCATTCATCGTCAGTACGCTGCCGCACGGAATTTCCGGACTGGTCATCGCGGCGATCTTCGCAGCCGCGATGTCGAATTTGAGCGGCTCGCTGAACTCGCTCGCGTCGAGCACGATCATGGATTTCTACCAGCCGCTCCGCGGCGCCGCCGTCGCTGAGGATCGCCTTCTCGCGCTTTCGAAGAGAGCGACGGCGGTCTGGGGCGTTCTGCTGATCGGCATCGCGATCCTTGCGCGCGGATGGGGGTCGGTCTTTACGGCGGGGTTGACGGTCGCGTCGGTCGTCTATGGTCCGATGCTGGGCGCGTTTCTGCTCGGCGTGCTGACATCACGCGCGAATGCCGTGGGCGTGATCGCGGGCATGACGGCGTCGCTTGTCGCGATGGTCCTCGTCTGGTGGCTGACGCCGCTCGCGTGGACCTGGTACGTGCTCGCCGGCACGGCCGTGTGCGTGGCGGTTGGCTACAGCGTGAGCCTTGTCCGACCGGGCCGCGGAACCGCGCGCGTTGCCGCCTCGTAGTGCCCGACGATCATGGATGTTCTTGCGCGCGACCTTCGCTTTGCACTCCGCCTCATGCGTAAGGCGCCCACGCTTACGATCGCAACCATCGCCACGCTCGCCCTCGGCATCGGGCTCAATGCGGGCGTCTTCACGGTGGTGAGCGGCCTCCTTTTGCGCCCGCGTGTGACTGTCGATCCAGCGACGTTCATCCACGTTCAGCCTGAGTACTCCGGCAGCCGCGTACCGATACATGAGTCGCCGGCACTGAGCACGGCGGACTACGTGGCGCTTCGCGATCGGGCGACAACGGTTCGAGCGCTCGCCGCGTGGACCGTGCGCGGCCTGCGCCTCGGGAGGAACGCATCGACCTCGGAGCTGACGCTCCTGGTCTCGTGCAATTTCTTCGACGTGTACGGGCTCGACGGCATGGAGCGGGGAAGGACGTTTCGTGGAGACGAATGCGCCGAACGCGGCCCGCACGTCGCCATCATCAGCGATGAGATCTGGCAGCGTCGCTTCGACGCGGATCCAGACATTCTCTCAAAGCCGCTCTTCCTCAACGGCGCTCCCTACACCATCGTGGGCGTCACGCCGCCGAAATTTGCCGGCCAGACGCGCGGCGAAGGCGTGTGGATTCCGTACGCACTGGAGCCGGCGGTGACCCGCGGCGCGAGCGCACTCGACAATCCGGACGTCGCGTGGCTGTGGGTCGACGGACGTCTGGCGCCGGGCGCCACGCCGAGCGCCGTGCGATCGGAACTGAACGTCCTCATCAAGCAGCAGGATGCGCTCGTGCCAGGGCGCCAGAGCGGCATCGCGATTACGAATGGCGCGCTGATTCACGACCCGGCCGTGCGGCCCGTCGCGATGCTCCTCGTTCCGCTGGTCCTCGGAAGCGTCGGGCTCGTGCTCCTGATCGCGGCGGGCAACGTGACGCTGCTCCTGCTCTCGCGCGCGGTGGCGCGGCAGCGCGAGATTGCGGTACGTCTCGCCATCGGATGCAGCCGCGCGCGGCTCGTGCGCATGCTGCTCACCGAGAGCGTGCTGCTGGCCCTCGTCGGCATGCCGATCAGCATCTGGCTCGCCTGGCAGGCGCCAGGGGTCATGCGGCGGATGATCCCGACGATGCCGTTCTATCCGCTCGAACCAGACGTCGCGGTGTTCTCGTACCTCGCGGCAGCCTCGCTGACGGCCGGCATCGCTGCGGGACTGGCGCCGGCGATCGAATCACTCCGGCAGCGGCTCGCGCCGATGCTCGCGGGACACGACGCGCTCGCGCACGGCCGCGGGCGGTCGCGGCTGCGCGACGTGCTGATCGGCGCGCAGGTAGGCATGAGTCTCGTACTGCTGGCCGGCACCGCGCTTTTCCTGCGCGCCGAACGTTCCATCGCGGTTCGCAGCCCCTCGGTTGACGCCGCGCATGTGCTGACCGCGCCGTACAATCCGCCCCTTCATGCGTCGAGCGGTCGCATGGCGGCGTTTACCAGCCGTCTGGAGCAGATCCCCGGCGTTCGCTCGATCGCCTACGCCGCGGGCGCTGGCGACAGCGGTTCAGCCGAGATTCCCTCGCTCGTCGTCGACGGTCGCACGGTCGAGACGGCGCGCGACGTGCCCATCGATCTCGTCTCGGCGTCGTACTTCGAAACGCTGCGTCTCCCGCTCCGGCAGGGGCGCGGATTCGCCGACGCCGATGCCGCGGCGACTGTGCGGCCGCTCGTCATTTCCGATGCGCTCGCGGCTGTCTGGTGGCCCCGCGGCGGTGCGCTCGGTGCCCGCGTGACCGCTGGCGACGGCCGGCGGTTCGAAGTAACCGGCATTGTGCACCCCGACGTGGCTTTCGTGGGCGGGACCGCTGACACCATTCAGGCGTTCACGCTCGTCCCAGTGGATCCGCCGCCTGGAACGTTCTACCTGAGGTTCGACGGCGATGCGGCCGCGCTGACGACGGCGGTCCGCGGCGTGCTTCGCGACGTGAACCCCGACGCGCCCGCGATGCCGATCACCCTGGCCGCATCCGACGCGGCGGTGGCATCGAAGTTCATGCCCCTCGTCGAGATGGTCGGCTCGCTCGGCGTGACCGCGATCGTGCTCGCGCTCGTGGGCGTGTACGGCGTCGTCTCGTTCGCCGTCGGCCGCCGCGCGCGTGAGATCGGCGTTCGAATCGCGCTCGGCGCCACCCCCGCCGATATCGTGCGGCTCGTGCTCGCGACGGGAACGCCGCCGATCGCCGCGGGCGTCGCCGGCGGACTGCTGCTCACGATTCCCGGCGCCATCGCCCTCACGCGTCTGTTCCGCTACACGCCCGTGCCACTTCGCGTTGCCGATCCGCTGCCGTACGCGGCGGTCGCGATCGGTCTGTTCGCCGTGTCGCTTGCGACGATGCTCG
>JBOGIZ010000860.1:0-3661 GCA_050747805.1 Vicinamibacterales bacterium
GTCCCCTGGTCGTCGCTGTCCTCCGCGCTCACCGCCGCCGACATCGTCGTCTGCGCCACCGGCGCGAGCGAGCCGGTGTTGCCGCGCGCGCGCGTCGAAGAAGCGATGCATCGCCGGCGCCGCCGGCCGCTCTTTCTCATCGACATCGCGGTGCCGCGCGACGTCGACCCCGCCGTGGGAACGCTCGAGCAGGTGTTCCTGTACAACATCGACGATCTTCAGGCGATCGTGCATGAAAACCTCGCGCGCCGAACCGCCGAGCTCGAGCGGGCCGAACGCATCGTCGCGGAGGAGGTCTCGCGCTTCGTTGCGTGGATGCAATCGCGCGAGATCATTCCGACGGTCGTCGCGCTGCGCGAACGCTTCGAGACGATCCGCCGCTCGGAGCTGCAGCGGCTCGAGTCGAAGCTCGCCGCGCTTCCGCCCGAGGCGCGCGCGCGCGTCGACGAGATCACGCATCTCATCATCGAGAAGCTGCTCCTCACGCCGACGGAACAGCTGAAAGCGCTCGGCGACGAGACGCTCGCCGTTGCGTATACCGATGCGCTCAATCGCCTGTTCAGCCTTGCCGACGACGAGTCGATCTCCGAAAGCAGACATTCCGAGGTTCCGGCAAGGGCGCGTGCAGGAGGCTCCCAAGGGGCGAAGCCGGCGGAACGCGTGTGAGCACGCTTGTACGGATCGGCACGCGGGGAAGCCCTCTGGCGCTCTGGCAGGCACGGACGGTCGCCGGTCTGCTCGAGTCGCGCGGGGGCCGGATCGAGATCTTGACGATCAAAACCGCGGGAGACCGTCTTCAGGACCGGCCTCACGATGCCGCGGCGAGCAGAGGCAAGGGCGTATTCGTGAAGGAGATCGAAGATGCGCTGCTCGCCGGGCACATCGATGTGGCCGTGCACAGCGCGAAGGACATGTCGGCGGCGCTGCCAGACGGCCTCGCGATTGCCGGCGTACTGGCGCGCGCGGACCCGCGCGACGCGCTCGTCGTCCGGGAGGCGACGGCCGGTCTGCCCTTTGCCGATCTGGTCGCGCGCGTTGGCGCGTCTCCCGTCATCGCCACGGGCAGCGTTCGGCGCAGCGCCCAGCTCTCGTCCCTCATTCCCGGCGCGCGGTTCGTTCCGATTCGCGGCAACGTGGACACGCGCCTGCGAAAGCTCGATGCGGGCGATTTCGACGCGCTCGTGCTGGCCGCCGCGGGCATGACGCGGCTCGGATACGCCGTGCGCATCAGCGCGCCGATTCCCGTCGAGCTCTGCATTCCAGCGCCCGGACAGGGGATCGTCGCGATCGAAACGCGCGCCGATGATCGCGGCGTGCGGGCGCTGGTCGATCCGATCAACGACGCGTCGGCCGCCGTGTGCTTCGACGCGGAACGGACATTGGTATCCGCTCTCGGCGGCGGCTGCCAGGTGCCGCTCGGCGCGCTCGCGGTGCATACAGCCGAAGGCCGCCTCCACATGCGTGCCGTCGTGACCTCACTGGACGGCCGCCGCAGCATCCGCCGCGACGGCGACGGACCGGCCGATCGCGCGGCGGACCTTGGACGACGAGTGGCGGACGAGCTCGCGAAAGCGGGCGCCGCTGCAATCCTGGACGAGGTACGCTAGGAGCAGTTCTCGATGTCCTTGCATCAAGCCCCCTGCGTCTCCATTGTCGGCGCGGGGCCGGGCGATCCCGGTCTCATCAGCGTGCGTGGACGCCGCCGTCTCGAGCACGCCGACGTCGTCGTGTACGACCACGACGTACACGCGCGGATGCTGCGGCTGGCCAGGGCGGACGCGGAAAAAATCGACGTCGGGCCCGCCGCGCCGCGGCCGCTCGATCAGGACGCGATCTCGCTGCTCCTCGTGGAAAAGGCGCGCGAGAACAAGCTGGTCGTGCGGCTCAAATGTGGCGACCCGTTCGTCTTCGACAGCGGCGGAAAGGAAGCGCTCTTCCTGCACGAGCAGGGCGTGCCGTTCGAGGTCGTGCCAGGCATTCCCGCTACCGTCGGCGCGCCGGCATACGCCGGCATTCCCATTACATATCCCGGCGCGGGCGACCTCGTGGTGCTCGTGCGCGGCCACGAGGGGGACGCTGACGCGGCTCCCGACGTCGACTGGTCTCGGCTGGCCGGGCTCGGCGGCACGCTCGTCTGCCACGCCAGCGCGCGCCAGATCGGTCCCCTCATCCACGCGCTCGTCGCGAACGGACGGCCCCAGGACGAGACCGCCGCACTCATCTACGCGGGGACGACGCCGCGGCAAGAGACGATCACCGGTACGCTGGCGGACATCGCCGAGCACGCGCGTCCGCACGAGCGTGCGATGCTCGTGGTCGGACGGCCGGTCGGCTTGCGCGAGCACATTCGCTGGTTCGACGACCGTCCGCTCTTTGGCCGGCGCATCGTCGTCACGCGATCGCGCGAGCAGGCTGGCGAGTTCGTCGACCTGCTCGAGGATCGCGGCGCCGAGGCTATTCTCGCCCCGACGATTCGCATCACCGAACCGGAGGATCCGGCCGCGCTCGATCGCGCCTGCCAGGATGCGTCGACCTACGACTGGATCGTCTTCACGAGCGCCAACGGCGTGGACGCGTTCATGCGGCGCGTACTGGCGCTCGGAGACATCCGCGATCTCAAGGGCGTCCGGTTCTGCGCGATCGGTCCCTCGACGGCCGAGCGCCTCACCCGTCTCGGCATCCGCGTCGATCTCGTTCCCGACGAATATCGCGCCGAAGCGATCGTCGAGGCGCTCAAGGTGGGCGACGCAGTCGCGGGCAAACGCTTCCTGCTGGCGCGCGCCGACATCGCCCGCGAGCTCCTCGCGGACGACCTGCGCGCCGCCGGCGCCGAGGTGACCGAAGTCGCGGCCTACCGCACGCTTCTTGCGGGCGGCGAACGCGACGCCGATCACGACGTTTACCGCATGCTGCTCGATCGACAAATCGACGCCGTCACGTTTACGAGCGCGAGCACAGTCAAGAACTTCGCGCGGATTTTCGGCGAGGATCAGGTCGCCGACCTGCTGCGTACGACCGTTGTGGCGTCGATCGGCCCGGTCACCGCCGAGGCCGCGCAGCAGCTGGGCATCGCGACCACGGTGATGCCGCAGCGCTACACGATCCCGGATCTCGTGAACGCGCTCGTCGCGCATTTCGCTTTGAATGCCGTCCGGGCCTGACGACTGCACGAGGGACAATGGCCATGCACACGACCGACACGCTGAAACACGCTGCGCGGGCGCAGCTCGACCTCCGGCACCGGCCGCGCCGACTGCGGCGGACGGCGGCGATCCGCGCGCTCGTGCGCGAAACGCGGCTCAGTCCCGACAACTTCCTCTATCCGCTGTTCGTCTGCTCCGGCGAAGGACGCCGGCGTGAAGTCTCCTCGATGCCGGGTGTGTACCAGCTCTCGGTGGACGAGCTCGTGAAAGAAGCCGCGGCGGCAAAGGCCGAAGGCGTGCCCGGCGTGCTGCTGTTCGGCCTTCCCGACGAGAAAGACGACATCGGCAGCGCGGCGGCGGATCCCGAAGCGCCCGTGCAGACGGCCGTTCGCGCGTTGAAGCGCGAAGTGCCGGGAATGCTTGTCGTGACCGACGTCTGTCTCTGCGAGTACACCTCGCACGGCCACTGCGGCATTCTCATCGAGGATGAGATCGCGAATGACCCGACCGTCGAGCAC
>JBOGIZ010000861.1:0-2089 GCA_050747805.1 Vicinamibacterales bacterium
GTGTTAGGATTCGACGCTGATGGCGGACCGCCCAGTGACGGATTTCCGCGGCGGTGCCACGCGTGCCGCCGATCGAACTGCTGGGTCTGCGTTCAGGGCGGGGCTTCGCCAGGTCGCAGCCGCACCAGCGGTCCTCGCGGGCACATGCGCCCTGCTCTGGGCGATCTCGCTTCCTCTCGCGATCGCGTCGCCCAGCGCGGTGGCGTCTCGGTTCGCCGCGAGCGTGACCGCTGACATGCCGGCGCGCGGCGCCACCGACCTGACAGCCGTCGCCAGCACGTTCACCCCCTCGAACATCGGTTTTGGACCCATGCTCATGGGTCTGGCGCCGTTGGCCTCCAGTGTCGATAAGTGGATCGTGACCGCCAGCGCGATGCTCGGGTGGTTTGTGGTCTGGTCGTTTCTGTCCGGAGGCATTCTCGACCGCTACGCCCGCGCGCGCCCGACCAGAACGTGGGGATTCTTTGGCGCCTGCGGCGCGCATGCCGGCGCCATGCTGCGACTGGGTGTCGTCGCCTTCGCCGGTTATGCGCTCCTGTTCGTGCTCGCGGCGCCGCCGTTGCTGCGGCCGCGCGCGAACGCGAGCCCTGGCCGAGCCTTCGGGCCCACAATGGCGTTCGCCGTATTCCTGCTGCTGCTCACGGTCCTGAATCTCGTCATCGACTACGCGAGGGTGCGGATCGTCGTGGAGGATCGGCGAAGCGCGATCGGAGCGCTGCTTGGGGCGGTGCGGTTCCTTCGGCGCCACCCGTGGAGCACCGGAGCGCTGTACGGGATCGAGTGGGTCCTCGTGCTGCTGGTCGCGGCGGGATATTTTCGCGTCGCTCCGTCTGGGCCGGCGCTGACGATCGTGGCCGTCGTCGCAGCCTGGATTTTCATTTTGGCGCGACAGGCGTTGAGGCTCACCTTTTATGCATCGGAGACCGTGCTCTTCCAGGCGCGCCTCGCGCACGCCGGGTACACCGCGCTGCCGGTCCCGGCGTGGCCCGAATCGCCGGCCGCCGAAGCGATCGCCGATCGTTCCCGACTGCCATGATTGACCGGTTCAAGAAGGCTCGCATTCTCGTCGTCGACGATGAAGAGGCGAATATCGAGCTGCTGCGGCGCCTCCTGTCGCGCGAAGGCTTTACGCGCATCGAATCAACGATCGATCCACGCGAAGCGGCATCGCTCTACGTCGAGAACCGGCCGGACCTGATCCTGCTCGACCTGCACATGCCGCATCTGAACGGCCTCGAGGTGATGTCGCAGCTCAACCAGATCGCCGAACCGTCCTATCTGCCGATCCTGATCCTCTCGGCCGATCTGACGCCCGAATCACGGCGCGAGTGTTTGCTTCACGGCGCCAAGGATTTCGTCAACAAGCCCTTTCAGCCGGACGAAATCGTGCTGCGCATCAAGACACTGCTCGAAACACGCTTCCTCTATCTGCAGATCCAGACGCAAAACCAGCTGCTCGAGGCAAAGGTGCGCGAGCGCACACGTGCGCTGGAGGAAGCGCAGGTCGAGATCCTCGAGCGGCTGGCGGTTGCGGCGGAGTTCAGAGACGACAGCACCGGACAGCACACCCAGCGCGTCGGCCAGATGTCGGCGCTCCTCGCGAAGGAGCTGAATCTCTCCGAGTCGCAGGTGGCGCTCGTCCGGCGCGCGGCGCCTCTCCACGACGTCGGCAAGATCGGCGTCCCGGATTCGATTTTGCTGAAGCTCGGACGGCTCACCGAAGAGGAATTCGCGATCGTCAAGACCCACACGGTCATCGGCGCGCGCATTCTGTCGGGCGGCACGTTTCCGCTGCTGCGCATGGCGGAAGAGATCGCGTTTTCGCATCACGAGCGGTGGAATGGCGAGGGCTACGCGGGCCTGCGCGGCGGCGACATTCCGCTCGCCGGCCGGATCGTCGCCGTCGCCGACGTGTTCGACGCGCTGACGCAGCAGCGCCCGTACAAGCCGGCGTGGACGGTCGCGCAAGCCGTGGCGGAAATCGACGCGCAGCGCGGACGGCAGTTCGACCCCGACGCCGTCGACGCGTTCCTTCGCGTCATCCAGCGGCAGCAGCAGGCAGCGTCGTAATTATCCGAGGGGCTTTGCC
>JBOGIZ010000862.1:0-8830 GCA_050747805.1 Vicinamibacterales bacterium
ATCCGGACGCCGGTGACGCGCCCTTCCGCGATCAGCCGCGCGAGCAGCTGATGAATCGCCGCGAACACAACGTCGGACTCCACGCGAAGACCGGCGAGCGTATTGATGTCGAAGAAGCGCCGGTAATTGATCTCGTGCGAGGCCGTCCGCCAGTACGCGAGCCGATAGGCTTGCACTTCGAGCAGTTCGTGGAGCGCGTCAAAGGATTCAGGGCGACCCGGCACGCCGTTGAATTCCCGGATCGCGGCATCGATGTGCTGACGGATGCGCGGCGAGCGCTCCGCGAGCTGCTGAAGCCGCGCGCGAATCGCGTTTCGAACATTTTCCGCGGCATCCGATCCCGGGTCGGGCGGCGGCGCGTCCTGCAGGGTGCTGACGATGCCGAGAAATTCGATGAGATCCGGATGGGACGGCCCAAGATCCGACGTGAGCGCCGTCAGGCCCGTGCGGTAGACGCGCGGCACGTCGCGAGGATTGATCGGCAGCGCGTGATTGAAATAGGCGAGCACGAGATGGCCGTCGCGGAACGCCAGCTGCAGTTCGCCGCGCTCGAGCACGATGCCGTATTGATCCCCGAGGATCGGCAGCAGCAGTTTCTGGCGCAGTTCCGCCTTGATCGGCCGCCAGTCGATATCGAAGAAGCCCGCCGCGCGCGACCGGGGACCATTCTCGAGCACGTCGCGCCACCAGGAATTCGTCGCCGTGTTGATCCCCATGTGATTCGGCACGAAATCGACGATGTGCTGGAGTCCGGCGGCCGCGAGCGCGTCGGTGAACGCGGTGTGCGCCTCGAGTCCGCCCACTTCGGGATTGAGTTGATTGTGGTTCGTCACGTCATAACCGTGCGTGCTGCCTGGCTCCGCCGCGAAGTACGGCGATGTATAGATCGCGCCGATGCCGAGACGCTGCAGATACGGGACGATCGCGCGCGCGGCGGTCAGCGGGAATCCGCCGTGGATCTGCAGACGATACGTGCTGACCGGTACGACGCGCGGACGCTCCATCACAGAACCATCGTCTGGAGGCCCCGCAGCGGGATGCGCGTCCAGTCGGGTCGGTTGTTGAGCTCGTACTCGAGCTCGTAAAAGGCTTTCTCGAGGCGGAACAGATCGAGCAGGAGCCGCCGCTGCTCTGCGTCCGAGGGAAGCAGCGGCAGGACCGCCTCGACCGACAGGTACCCGCGAAGAAACGCCGCGCCACTCCAGATCTGCCAGACGCGCGACCATGGCTCCAGCCGATCGAATTCAGCCGGCGTGGAGGTTTGCGCGAAGAGCGCCGCATACGCGGCGTAGCTGAAGGATCGCAGCATCGCCGCGGTGTCCTTGAGCGGCGACTGCTTGAGGCGCCGGTCGTCGAGCGGCCGCGCCGGTTCCCCCTCGAAATCGATGATGTAGAAGTCGCCCTCGGACCAGAGCACCTGTCCGAGATGGAAATCGCCGTGGATGCGGATTCGTGTCGCGGCCGCGTCGATCGAACGCGCCTGCTGCAGCCGCTGCACCGCGGATTCGGCGGAGGCGACCGTGTCGCGTGCCGTCGCGGCGATCTCGGGCGGCAGCGACGCGAATCGCAGGTCGAGGAGCGCGCGCGCACGCCGCGCCTGGCCGATGGTCTGCGCCGCGATCCGCGCGACGTCTTCCTTGGTGAGCGGCTCCGGGACGAACGCGGGTGCGGCCGTGTCCGAGGCGAGCGCCGCGTGGAGCTCGGCGGTCCGGCGGCCGAGCAGCTGCGCGCTGTCGATGTACCCGCCCGCGAGCTCGCAGATCGCGTGCGGCGTCGTGCGCGCGGCCAGTTCGAGGACGTGCGCGTCTGGCAGCAGCTCGGCATCCGGCGTATCGCGCCGCGGCGCTTGTTCGTAGTAGCGTCCGAGCTCCCCGAGCGCATGCGTCCACCCGTCGCTCTGGCTGTGGACCAGCTCCTGCGCCATCGCGAGATGAGCCACGCGTTCGCCGGCCGGGTCGTACGCGAGCGATGCCGCCACCCGCGGCACGCGTCGGAATAGCGTCCGCCCCGTCAGCTGCTCGCAGATTTCGACGTCCGGATTCGGACCTTCTTCGAGCCGGCGAAACAGCTTCATGATCAACCGGCCGTCGAACGCGATCGACGTGTTGCTCTGCTCCGATCCGATGCGTCTCACCGGAAGCGGACCCTCGCCGCGCACGTCGCCGTACGCCGTCGTCCGGCTGACGCGCACGAGTCCGCGCTTGGTGCGCACCGGCGCCTCTCGATCGAGGACGTCGAGCAGCGTGGCGGCGACTGCGTCATCGGTGCCGCCATCGACGAGGAGTCCCTTGCGCGCGCCAGAGATGCGGGCGACGGCCAGATGCGGCGCGCTCGCGAGCATCGCGTCGGCTGATGCGCCGGTCAAGAGCGCGAGCGGCACGAAGTAGCGCTCGCGTCCCCCGTCGGTGTACTCGACGTCGACGATCGTGGCGAAGGCCGGATGCTCGCCCCGCCTGAGCACGCCCCAGTCGGCGAAGTGCCCGGCACGAAGCTGACGCGCCTTGCCGCCGAACCAGCGCTGCCGCGCCAGAAACGGCATCAGTGCTTCACGCTCGATGAGCGTGCGGACGTTGCCGTCGAGCAGCGCCTCCCACGCCATGCCCATGAAAAAGGCGGGCAGGGTTTCCTTGATCAGCTGCCCGGACGCGGCTTCCGCCACGCGCTGGACCGCGATTGACGACGCGGACTGCTGCAGCCGGAACCAATAGAACGTGTAGGGAGCGACCGTGAGGAAATACGGGAGCTCGCCAATGCGCGGGAACTCCGTCAGCCCGAGCATTTCAACCGGCGTCAGGCCCTTGAACGCCGACAGGTCCAGCTCAACTGGCTGAAGCGTGCGCGAGAGGTTCGCGACGCAGAGCACGAGCTCATCCTGATGGCGCCGAATGTAGATCAGCACCTTGCGATTGGGCGCCGGCAGAAATTCGAGCGTGCCGCGGCCGAACACCTTGAATTGCTTGCGCAGCGCGATGAGCCGCCTCGTCCCGTTGAGCAGCGAGGACGGCGACCGCTCCTGCGCCTCGACGTTCACGGACTCGTATCCGTACACCGGGTCCATGATGAGCGGCGCGTACAAACGCGCAGGATCGGCCCTCGAGAAGCCGCCGTTCCTGTCGCTCGTCCACTGCATCGGCGTCCGGACGCCGTTGCGGTCGCCGAGATAGATGTTGTCGCCCATCCCGATTTCGTCGCCGTAGTAGACGACCGGCGTACCGGGCAGCGACAGGAGCAGTGAATTGAGCAGCTCGATCCGCCGGCGGCTGTTGTCGCAGAGCGGCGCGAGGCGCCGGCGGATGCCGACGTTGATCCGCATCTGCGGGTCGGCCGCATACGACTGATACATGTAATCGCGCTCTTCGTCGGTCACCATCTCGAGCGTCAGCTCGTCATGGTTGCGAAGAAACAGTCCCCATTGACAGTTGTCGGGAATTTCGGGCGTCTGTCGCAGGATTTCGGTGACCGGATGCCGATCCTCCTGCCGGACCGCCATGAACATGCGCGGCATCAGCGGAAAATGGAACGCCATGTGGCATTCATCGCCGTCGCCGAAATACGGCCGGACGTCGGCCGGCCACTGATTGGCTTCCGCGATGAGCATGCGATCGGCGTAGCGTTCGTCGACGGCGCGGCGAAGCGCTCGCAGGACCTCGTGAGTCTCATCGAGGTTTTCGCAGATCGTGCCCTCGCGCTCGATCAGATACGGCACCGCGTCGAGGCGCATCCCGTCGACGCCGCGATCGAGCCAGAACCGCATGACGTTGACGACGGCGTCGAGTACGCGGGGATTGTCGAAGTTGAGATCCGGCTGGTGATGGAAGAACCGGTGCCAGTAGTACGCCTTCGCGGTGTCGTCCCACGTCCAGTTCGATTTCTCCGTGTCGGTGAAAATGATCCGGACGCCCTGATATTTCTGGTTCGTGTCGCTCCAGACGTAGAAGTCCCGCTCCGGAGATCCCGCCGGCGCACGCCGCGCGGCCTGGAACCACGGATGCTGGTCCGACGTGTGGTTCACGACGAGCTCGGTGATCACGCGGATGTCGCGCTTGTGCGCCTCGTCCATGAGACGCTCGAAGTCCTGCAGCGTGCCGTAGCTCGGATGGATGCCTTCGTAGTCGGCGATGTCGTAGCCGTCATCTCTCAGGGGCGACGGATAGAAGGGGAGCAGCCAGAGCGTGTTGATGCCGAGACTCTGCAGATAGTCGAGCTTGCTCGTGAGGCCGGGAAAGTCGCCGATCCCGTCGTTGTTGCTGTCGAAGAACGTGCGGACGTGCGCCTCGTAGATGATCGCGTCTTTGTACCAGTCGTTCATTGCAGCTCGAGAATGTGCGCGACGCGGGTGAGCGGATCCAGCCGCACGTAATTCCGCTCGCCGCGCCAGTAATAGGTTTCGTCGGTCAGCAGGTCGTGCGCGATGACGGTCCGGTTGAGGAACTCGGGTGGAAGCCGGATCCATCCGTGCTGCAGGTTCGACGGATCGAGGTTGACGACCACCACAATCAGATCCGCTCCGTCGGGCGCGCGCTTGCTGTAGCAAAGCAACTGCTCGTTGTCGGTCTCGTGAAACGCCAGGCCGCGATCGAACTG
Organism: Vicinamibacterales bacterium; assembly: GCA_050747805.1. Lineage (GTDB taxonomy): Bacteria > Acidobacteriota > Vicinamibacteria > Vicinamibacterales > 2-12-FULL-66-21 > JAICSD01. Next base: position 4,585 of record JBOGIZ010000862.1, read on the forward strand.
CAGCGCGCGATGTCCGCGGCGGATCGCGTTCACCCGTGCGATCAGTTCCGCCAGGCTGTCGGCGCGGCTGTAGTCGCGCGGTTTGATCTCGTACTTCTCGGAGTCGAGATATTCCTCGCTGCCCGGCCGAAGCGGCGCGTGCTCGCCGAGCTCGAAGCCGCTGTAAATCCCGTAGCTCGCGCCGAGGGTGGCCGCAAGCACGAGGCGGGCCTCGAAGGCGGCCCGGCCACCGCGCTGCAGATACTCGTGCAGGATGTCAGGCGTGTTGGCGAAGAGATTCGGCCGCATGTACTCGACGACCGGCGTCGACGCCAGTTCGGTGAAATAGTCGGTCAGCTCCGCCTTCGTGTTGCGCCACGTGAAGTACGAGTATGACTGCGAGAAGCCGGCTTTCGCCAGATACCGCATGATCTTCGGCCGCGTGAACGCTTCCGCGAGAAACACGGCGTCGCGATGCGCCCGGCGAAGATCCCCGAGCGCCCACTGCCAGAAGTGAAACGGCTTCGTGTGCGGGTTGTCCACGCGGAAGATGCGGACGCCGCGATCGATCCAGAAGGCGACGACGTCCTTCAAGGCTGTCCAGAGAGCCGGCCAATCGTCGGACTCGAAATCGAATGGATAAATGTCCTGGTACTTCTTCGGCGGATTTTCGGCGTACTTGATCGTGCCGTCCGGCCGATGACGGAACCATGACGGATGCTCGATCACGTACGGGTGGTCCGGTGACGCCTGAAAGGCGATATCCAGCGCGACTTCGAGCCCATGCCTCCCGGCCGTTTCGACGAAGTGCTCGAAATCGCCGATTGAGCCGAGGCCCGGCTCGACCGAGGTGTGGCCGCCTTCCGCCGATCCGATGGCCCAGGGGCTTCCGGGGGCGTCCGTCTCCGGCGTGAGCGCATTGTTCCGGCCTTTGCGGAAGCTTCGGCCGATCGGATGGATCGGCGGCAGGTACACCACGTCGAATCCCATCGACGCGACGTAGGGCAGCATCGACTCCGCCTCAGCAAACGTCGCGCTCCGCGCGGGATCCGGGGTAGCCGAGCGCGGAAACATTTCGTACCACGCGCCGTATCGCGCGCGCTCGCGCTCGACGTTGACGCGAAGCGGCGGCTCGTGGCGCGTCGCGTGGCTGCGATCCGCGGCGCGACCCATCGCCGCGTGCAGATCCGCCGACATCGCGGTGGCGAGTCGTTCAGCCGGAGCGGCGTCGCGGCGACCCAGCGCCGCGGCGGCTTTCCTGAGCGCGGCGCGGTCGCGCCTGGCGGCACGCTCGGCCGCGGCGCCCACCATGCCCGCGCCTTCCAGCAGCTCGCTCGCGACGTCCTGATCCGCGGCGATCTTCTTCGACAGCTCCTGCCGCCAGCTCTCGAATCGATCGATCCAGGCTTCGATTGAATATTCGTAATCGACGTCACGCTCGATTTGAAACGCGCCCGCCCATCGGTCGTTCTCGACGAGCCGCATCGGCGCTTCCGACCACGTCCGCGCGCCGCACGCGCGCCACAACACCACCGCGGCAACGGCGTCGTGACCATCCGCGAACACGTCGGCCTCGACGACGACGTCTTCGCCCGGCGTGCGCTTGATGGGAAATCGTCCATCGTCGACCTGCGGGGTGACGGCTTCGATGACGACGCGACGAAGCATTCGTGGATCGAGCGCGGTTGCCATTCACGATCCCTCAAGCAACCTGCTCACCAGATGAGCCAGCTCGGCGGTTGAGGTCACGTCAGAGCACTCCCTGCGGACCCCAGTCCGCCGCCCGCCGGAGATCCTCCTTGCGATTGTTCAGCTTGAGCGCGGCCATCGAGTGCGGGGGGAGCGCGTAACGGTCGCCGGCGCGGAGGCGGCGCGACGCCTGCCACGGATCCGCGGTGTCGACCAGCGTCTCCCAGCGCTCGATCGGCGCGGTCGCCGGAAGGACGAACGTGACCGGCTCGGCGCCGGCATTCAACATGAGCAGCAGCGTGTCGGACGCGATGCGTTCGCCGCGCTCGTTTACGTCCTGGATGGCATCGCCGTTCAGCCGAACGCCGAGCGCCCTGACTTCCGGCGAATTCCACATGTCGTCGGTCATCTCGGCGCCCGACGGCTCGAGCCAGGCGATATCTTGAACCTCCGCTCCGCGGATGCGTCGGCCCTGAAAAAACTTCCGGCGCCGGAGCACGGGATGGGCCTTCCAGATCGCAATCATGCGCCTCGTGAACTCCAGGAAATCCTGGTTCTCGGGCGTCATCGACCAGTCCGTCCAGCTGATCACGTTGTCCTGACAGTAGGCGTTGTTGTTCCCGCGCTGCGTTCTCAGCATCTCGTCGCCGCCGCTCAGCATCGGCACGCCGACCGAGAGGAGCAGCGTCGTCATCAGATTGCGGCGGTGGCAGGCGCGCAGGTCGAGCACGCGGCGATCCGACGTCCGGCCTTCGGCGCCGCAATTCCAGCTCAGGTTGTTGTTCTCGCCGTCGGCGTTCCCTTCGCCGTTGGCCTCATTGTGCTTCTCGCTGTAGCTGACCAGATCGGCGAGCGTGAAGCCGTCGTGCGCGGTGATGAAGTTGACGCTCGCGTAGGGCCGACGGCCGCTCTGCGCGTACAGATCGCTGCTGCCCGACAAGCGCGTCGCGAGCTCGGACACGGCACCGCCGTCGCCGCGCCAGAATCGCCGAACGGCGTCGCGGTACTTGCCGTTCCATTCGGTCCACTTCGTCGGAAAGTTGCCGACCTGGTAGCCGCCTTCGCCGAGATCCCACGGTTCGGCGATCAGCTTCACCTGCGAGAGCAGCGGGTCCTGATGAATGATGTCGAAGAACGCGCCGAGCTTGTCGACGGCGTGCAGCTCGCGCGCGAGCGCGCTCGCCAGGTCGAAGCGGAAGCCGTCGACGTGCATGTCGCTGACCCACTAGCGCAGGCTGTCCATGATGAGCTGCAGCACGCGCGGGCTGCGCATGTTCAGCGTGTTTCCGCAGCCGGTGAAATCCTCATAGAACCGCAGTGCGTTGGGCTGCAGGCGGTAGTACGACGCATTGTCGATGCCGCGCAGCGAGATCGTCGGACCGAGGTGATTGCCTTCCGCGGTGTGGTTGTACACCACGTCGAGGATCACCTCGAGTCCTGCGGCGTGCAGCGCCCGGACCATCATCTTGAACTCGCGGACCGACTCGAGCGGCGACACCGACGCCGCATAGCGGGTATCGGGCGAAAAGTACGAGAGCGTGTTGTAGCCCCAGTAGTTGCGAAGGCCGCGCTGAACGAGGTGCCATTCGTCGGTGTGGTGGTGCACCGGCATGAGCTCCACGGCCGTCACGCCGAGCGAGACGAGATGCCGGATGGCCGCCTCCGATGCCACTCCGAGGTACGTGCCGCGCAGCGGCTCCGGGATCTCCGGATTGAGGGCCGTGTAGCCCTTCACATGGAGCTCGTAGATGAGCGTCTCATGCCACGGCGTGCGCAGCGGCCGGTCCTCCGCCCAGGTAAACGCGGTATCCACAACGGCCGACAAGGGAGCATGCGCGGCGCTGTCCCGATCGTCGAACGTCGTGTCGTCCTGACCGGTCTTGAAGCCGAACAGCGACTCGTTCCAGTGCACCGTGCGTCCGACGACCCGCGCGTAGGGGTCCATGAGGACCTTGTTCGGATTGAAGCGGTGTCCCTTGTCGGGCTCGTACGGCCCGTGCACACGATAGCCGTAGAGCTGGCCGGGGCGGACGTCCGGCAGGTACCCGTGCCAGACCATGTCGGTTTGCTCGGTCAGCGGAATCGTCAGCGATTCGCTCTCGGCAGTCGGTGCGTCGAACAGACACAGCTCGACGCGGGTGGCGTGCTCGGAAAACACCGCGAAATTGACGCCGATGCCGTCCCACGTCGCTCCCAGCGGGTAAGGAGTCCCGGGCCAGACGCGCATTGCTCGATTAGGCACATGGATCTCGTACCACAGATCGCCCCTCGGTTCGATCTTTTCGCCGGCGCCGGTGGCGCGGGAGTTGCTCTCTGTCCCTTAACACCTGAAGGAGATCCGCATGGAGACGACCTCGGCCATCAAGCTTCTCAACGAACTGGTTCAGACCTGCCGCGACGGGGAGAACGGTTTTCGCACGGCGGCCTCCGCCGTGACGGACAGGCACATCAAGGGTTTGTTCGAGCGGCTGTCCCGCCAGCGCGCGGAGATGGCGCGCGAGCTTCAGGAGCAGGTGCGCCATCTCGGCGGCGATCCCGAGAAATTCGGTTCGGCGTCGGCTGCCCTGCACCGTGGGTG
>JBOGIZ010000863.1:0-3727 GCA_050747805.1 Vicinamibacterales bacterium
CGTCATGACGACCAGCGACGTGCCCTACGACGTGTGCGGCGCGCAGCAGGACAACTCCACGGCCTGCGTCGGCAGCCAGGCGTCGGGCGGATTCGGCGGCGGCGGCGAGGGCGGCCCCGGCCGCGCCGGTGCGGCCGACGAGGTCTTCTACACTGTCGGCGGCGGCGAGAGCGGCTACATCGCCGAGGATCCGAAGGACCCCGACATCTTCTACGCCGGCAGCTACGGCGGTCTGCTGACGCGCTACAACCGCAAGACGCGCGAGGAGAAGGCGGTCGATCCGTACCCCGATAATCCGATGGGCTACGCGACCAAGGACATCGCGGAGCGCTTCCAGTGGACGTTCCCGATCGTCTTCTCGCCGGTCGATCCCACGGCGCTCTATGCGGGGTCGCAGCACGTGTGGGTCACGCACAACGGCGGCCAGAGCTGGACGAAGATCAGTCCCGATCTAACGCGGCACGATCCGAAAACGATGGGCGATTCCGGAGGACCGATCACGCGCGATGAAACCGGCGTCGAAACCTACGCGACGATCTTTTCGATCGCGCCATCGCCCAAGGACGCGAATCTCATCTGGACGGGATCCGACGACGGGTACGTGTTCGTGACCAGAGACGCCGGCAAAAACTGGACGAACGTCACGCCGAAAGACATGCCCGATTTCGCGCGCATCAGCCTCGTCGAGGCGTCGCCCCACCGCCCCGGAACGGCGTACGTCGCGGCCAATCACTATCAGTTCGACGACTTCGCGCCGTACGTGTGGCGCACCGACGACTACGGCCAGACCTGGACGAAGATCGTCAACGGCATCGCGCCGACCGATTACCCGCGCGCCATTCGCGAAGACACCGTCCGCGAGCACATGCTGTATCTCGGCACGGAGCACGGCATCTATCTCTCGTTCGACGACGGCGCGAACTGGGAATCGCTGAAGCAGAACCTGCCCGATACGCCCGTGCACGACATCAAAGTGGAAGAGCGCGATCTCGTCATCGCGACGCACGGCCGCGGATTCTACATCATGGACGACATCGCGCCGCTGCGGGAGTGGGTGGACGAAGGCCAGGAGCCAAACGAGCTGCACCTTTACAAGCCGCAGGATGCGCTGCGCGGACTCGATCAGTCGCTCGCGATCGACTACACCTTGAAGACCGCCGCGCAGAAGATTACGGTCGACATTCTGGACGGCCAGAGCAATGTGATCCGCAGCTTCGCGAATACGGCCGCCGACGCGGCGAAGCCGGCCGGGCCGCCTTCGCCGGCAGATTTCTTCCGTCCGCGCGATCCGCAGCCGCCGCTCTCGGCGGGCATGCACCGCCTCGAGTGGGACCTTCGCTACAGGGGCGCCGCCGACTTTCCCGGTCTCATCATGTGGGCCGCGAGCACGCGCGGGCCGATCGCGCCGCCGGGAAGCTACCAGGTGCGCGTCACCGCCGACGGCCAGTCCGGCACGCAGCCGTTCTCGATCCGGCGCGAGACACACATCCTGGCCGACGTGACCGACGCCGATCTGCAGAAGGAGTTCGATCTCGCCATGCAGATCAGCAAGAAGACGTCGCAGGCGAACGACGCCGTGCTCATGGTGCGCGGCATCCGCCCGCAGATCGCCGATCGCAAGAACAAGCTCGATAGCAAGACGGGTCCGACGGCGCAGGCGCTCGACAAACTCGAGGAGCAGCTGACGGCCGTCGAGACGTCGCTCTATCAGGTCAAGAATCAAAGCGGCGAGGATCCCCTGAACTTCCCGATCAAGTTGAACAACAAGGTCGCGGCCGTGCAGGGGGTGGTGGAATCAGCCGACTCGGCGCCGACCGACCAGAGCTCGGAAGTGTTCGACACGCTGTCCGTCAAGGTCAATCAGCAGCTGAGCACGCTCGACAACGTGGTGAAGATCGAGATCCCGCGCGTCAACCAGTTGCTGCAGAAGCAGCGGCTGCAGCCGATCAAGCCCGCGCCGCTCGATCCGAACAAGAAGCCGGACGACAAATCGAAAGGCTCGACGCCGTAGAGGTGTGACTCGTTCCGAATTTCCGACGGCGCTCAGTGATCGCGGCAGGGAATCGGCTGACCGGCGCAGTGGCGCGTGCGGTAATCCTCCAGTGCCTCGCGCGTCGAGCCGCTGAACTCGATGCCGGCGCGGTAGTACGGCTCGACGCCTCTGGACGGCCTCTCGAATGCCGACCACGCGACCTGCGCGACGAGGCTGAGCGGGCGTCCGTTGTCGGCGAGCGAGAGCATGATGCGTTGATTGGGACGCAGCAGCGGGATCGACACGAGCTGCGCGCCCAGCACCGACAAGTCGACGATCTTCGCGCGTCCGATGTCCAGCGCGGCGTCGAGCGATCCCTGGACGAGAAATCGCGGCGCGCGCCGCGTACTTGCGGGCGCCGCCGGAGCGGCCGCTTCCGCCTCAGCATCCACGTTCGGAGCAGCCGCCACAATCTGGGGCGTAGGCACGACCACGCTGGGCGGCTCGGGCATGAGCGCGAGTGGAAGGTCCGCCGAAACCGCCGCCGTTACGACCCCGCCCCGAGACGCCGTCACCCATTTGCCGTCGTGCTGCACGATCAATTTGATGACGCTGCCCGCGATCCCCAGCGCGTCGACGCGGTCCATGAAGGCGACGCCAGTGGGCGTCTGTCCGAAGATGGCGTCTATCGCGACGATGCGCGGACGGTAGGTGCGGATGTTTTCCATCGCCGACCCGAGGCCGCCTGGCGTGAAATGCACGGTTGTGCCCGGTAGGTGAATGCCGTCGCGAATGGCGGCCATCCGGTTCGCATCGGCGATGAGGATCGAGACGTCGGATGCCATTCGGCCGCCTCCAGCAACGGGGATACCAACTCCGTCCGATGGCCGATGGCCGATGGCCGATGGGCGATGGGCGATGGGCGATGGGCGATGGGCGATGGGCGATGGGCGATGGGCGATGGGCGATGGCCGATGGCCGATGGGCGATGGGCGATGGCCGATGGCGCGGCCGTGCGTGATCGTGGGCTATAAGGCTTGGGTCGCCTGAGCCATGAGCCCTGCGCCTTGAGCCCTGGGGCCGCCGATCCAATTTCTGTAATCGACCATACAAAAGCGTGCCGGATTCGCCCTGTTCCGTGAACATGGATACCCCAAATTGGGCTTTGGGGAGTTGGGAGTTGGGCGTTGCGTCTAGCTACCAGGGAGGCAGCGTTTTGTACAGCAGCTCACGCACGTAGGCGTCGTCTGTCGCGAGCAGATCGGCGGCGCCGCCTTCGAACCAGATTTTCCCGTCGTGCAGGACCATGAAACGGGCGCGTCCGGCTTTCTCCTCGCCGACCTCGGCGATCTGGACGCCGCCGTCGGCGGCGTGCGCGGCTTCGTGGTTGGCGACGAAGAACGCATCGCGCATCTGGTGCGTGACCACGACCGCCGTGACGTGCTCGAGATCGCGCAGTTTGATGATCTGATCGTCGACGGTCGTCGCAATGATGGGATCGAGCCCGGTCGTCGGGTCGTCGAAGAGCAGCAGCTTCGGATTGGCGGCCATCGCGCGCGCGATCGCGACGCGGCGGCGCTGGCCGCCCGACAGCTCCGACGGCATGCGCGATCCGTATTCCGCGAGTCCGACGAACCCGAGCACTTCGTCCACGCGCCGCTGCACCTCGCCGAGCGGCATCGTTGTTTCTTCGTAGAGGCGGTAGCCGACGTTTTCGTTCACCGTGAGGGAATCAAAGAGCGCGGTCTCCTGGAA
>JBOGIZ010000864.1:0-3147 GCA_050747805.1 Vicinamibacterales bacterium
CCGATGGTTCGCGGCGGGAAGAAGATGAGCGTCGGCATGCTGTGCCTCGGCCGGCACTGGAACGGCCTTACGTATGGGTACGAGGATCGGCGCTCGGATTTCGACGGGAAGCCCGTTCCGGCGCTACCCGAGGCATTCGCGGCGCTGTCGCGCGGCGCGGCGGCCGACGCCGGTTTCGACATGGAGCCGGACCTCTGCATCATGAACTACTACACGGCCGACGGCCGGATGGGCGTGCACCAGGACAAGGACGAGCGGCCCGACACGATTGCCGCCGGCGTGCCGATCGTCTCCGTGTCGCTCGGCGATACTGCGCGATTCGTCGTCGGCGGGCTCGCGCGGCGCGATCCGACGAGCGCGATCATGCTGCGGTCGGGAGACGTGCTCGTGATGGGCGGCCCGTCGCGCCTTCGCTTTCACGGAGTCACGCGCATCCTGCCAGGGACGGCTCCTGACGGCACCGGTCCGGGACGATTCAATCTCACGTTTCGGCAGTGGTGAAGAAAACGTCCGACTTCCAACGCCCAACGCCCAACGCCCAACGCCCAACTATGCAAGACGTCCGGATCGATCCCCTTCCAGCGAACATGCACGCCTTGGGGAACTGGGCGTTGTGGAGTGGGGAGTTGATCCGTTACCGCCCACCAAGCAGCGCGGCCGCCTGATCGACTTGCGCGGCGAGCTTGTCGATCGCCTGCGACACGATCGGGATGTACTTGCGCGGCTCGTCCCAGGCTTTCTGTTCGATGCCCTCGCGAATGCCCGGAAGCGTTTTGACGCCGTAGCCGGTGTAGAAACCAGGCGCGTAGATCAGATGCTTGAACCACTCACGCCGCGGCAGGCCGGGTTCGTACTTGAAGTCGCGCTCGGTCGTGTAGAGCAGCCGATTCAGCTGTGCGTCCTTTGCGCCATCGAGCGCTCCGATCTGGAGCGCGCCGTGCGCGAATGCCTGGTTGTAGGCGTCCGCGGACTTCTGCAGGCGGGCGATCGCGGCATCGAGTGGAGCAAAATTCAGCGCCGGCGCGTCCTTCGTGTCCTTCGCGAGTTTCTTGATTTCGGTTACATAGCCGGCAAGCGTTTTCGCGGTGCCGGTGAATTCAAACGGCAGGACGTCGGCGTCGGCAAGGCGCATCATGGCCACGCCAATCGTACTGGCGAGCGCCGTGCCATACGTGAAATCGGTATCGGAGAAATGCGTGTACCAGTAGAACGAATCGTACAGAGAGTGATAGACGCCGGCATCGCTGCCTTCACCGCCGAATTGCATGCTGAGCGATGCGACCGTCAGATAGTCGAGGAACGCCGTGTAGTCCGATCCCGATCCCAGCGCCGCAATTGGAAAGTCGCGGCGCTTCTGCAGCGTGGTCTTGTCGGCGTCGGTCTTCGCCTGGTCCACCGCATGATCGAGCTTCGAGGCGAACAGCGTCTCGGCCGGCTTTTTCGGATCGGGCAAATCGCGCATCAGATCGTTCGAGAACGCCTGGAGCGAATGCGACCCAGACACCTCCAGCCATCCTTTGGCGGTGCTGTCGCTGTTGATATACACCGCCGCCTTCTGCGAGAGCTCGGCCGCGTGCTTTTCGGCCCATTCCGTCGATCCGAGCAAGCCCCACTCCTCGCCGTCCCACGCCGCGAGTATGATTGTTCGCTTCGGCCGCCAGCCGGTCTTCAGCAGCTGACCGAAGGCGCGCGCGGTCTCCATCAGCGCGGCCTGGCCGCTCGTCGGATCCCCCGCGCCGTTCACCCACGCGTCGTGATGATTGCCGTGGATGATCCACGCGTCGGGGAATTCGGATCCATCGATCCGCGCGATGACGTCATACAGCGGGCGGATCGACCAGTCGAACGCGAGCTTCAGGTGAACTTTCGCAGGGCCGGCGCCGACGTGGTACGTGATCGGCAGCGCGCCGCGCCAGGATTCGGGCGCCACCGGCCCCTTCAGATGGCGCAGCAGCGGCAGCGCGTCGCCGTACGAAATCGGCAGCACCGGGATCTTCATGATCGTCGTGGCTTGGGATCGAGTCAGAGCTGGTGTGGTCCCCGGCTCCGACGGCTTGCCTGGCGACAGCGGATCGCCGGGATAGACCGGCATGTCCATGATGCTGCCGCGCTGCACGCCGTGCTCGGGACGATACGCGCCGCCTGGATACGTGTCGCCCTGGAAGTATCCGTCTTCGTGTGGGTCTGAATAGATGATGCAGCCGATCGCGCCGTGCTCGTACGCAACCTTCGGCTTGATGCCGCGCCAGCTCTCGCCGTAGCGCGCGATGACGATCTTGCCCTTGACGTCGACGCCGAGCTTCGCGAGCTGCTCGTAGTCCGCGGGCGTGCCGTAGTTCACGTACACGAGATCGCCCGTGATGTCGCCATCCGCGGAGTAGGCGTTGAACGTGGGAAGATATCCGGCTTCGGAGGACGTCGGATCTTCGGAGATCGGCGGCTCCTGCAGCTTCGCTTGATAGTGCTCGGGCGCGACGAGCTCGAGGCTGCGTTCGGTCGGATACGGCATCAGCGCGTCGAACTCCTCGATCGACGCGTTCAGCCCGAACGACTTGAACTGCGCCAGGATGTAATCCGCCACTTTCTTGCTGCCTGGACTTCCGGCGTGGTGAGCTGATTCCGAGATAACGCGCATCCGCTCCCGCAGATTCGCGGCCTTCGGTATCCCGCGGAATTGATCCTCGGCTTTCCGTTCGGCCGCCGAATCAGCAGCCGTGAACCCGCGGATTGGCGCGGGCGCCTGCGACCGGACGTCGAATGAAACAAACAGCAGGACCACAAAGGTGAGCGCGACACGGCGTATCATCCCGTCACTATAACGCCGCTTTCGCAAGCGCCGACACCGCCTGCACCATCGACATCAGGCCCATGCCCTTACCCATCGAGATGTTCTGCCGAAAGATGTTCTCGACGATGTCGGGCGTCACGGTGGCGATCTCGGACGGCCGAAGGCCCGACAACGTCCGGTCGAGAATCGCCGCGAGCGCCTTCGCGGATACGCCGCTCGGATTTTCGACGGCGAAATAGAGCTGCAGCGTCCCGTCCGGCCGCTTCATCGCCCAGACGTAGGCGTCCGACTCACACTGCGGGATCTGGTGCGACGCGTCAAACGGCCGCGTCGCGATCTCCGGGGGCACGCCCTTGAAC